>JBBQDD010000308.1:0-2932 GCA_038319335.1 Sphingomonadales bacterium | reverse complement strand
GATGGTGCAAGGCCACTGGGCGCGCAGCGGGAACCGGCACTGATGGCGGATGCTTGACGATCGGGCCGCTTCGGCGATAGATGCTCGTGTGTTACTCGGAGTGGTTATGTCTGGAATTGTTGCCCACTGATTTGCTGGCCGGGATTTGCTTCCCGCAGCCCAGCATCGTGCATTGCCGCCGCCCGGTTCGGGCGATTGCAGCAATGTGGGCGCTAACCCCATGTCGGGGGCTGACATTTCCCATGAATATCTCAAAATACGAACAGCGGGTGCTGCATGCGTTGGCGCAGGGTGGGCGTATTGTTCACCGCCGGGACGAGAGCGGACGCATCATTCAAGTCGATTGTTTTACGCGTGAAGGCTATGTGCTTGCCGATTGTACGCTGGCGCTGTTCCAGCGGCTGCGGCGTCGGGGGTTGATTGCCAGCCAGGCGCGTGGCCCCTATCGGGCGACCCGGCTGGGGCTGGTGTCAGTCCGTGCGCAGCTGGACAATCGCTAGGCCGACTGCCCGGCCAGCAACAAAAAAAGGCGTCGCCATGGACGATCGCGATTATCCCGGGGAATTGCCGTTGCTGGCCGGGATCGAACTGGGCGGCACCAAGGCGATTGCCGTGCTGGCACGGGGGCGGGAGATCGCCGCGCGCGCTTCGTTCCCCACCATGGCCGATCCGGCGGGCACGCTGGCGGCGGTGCTGGACGCGATTGCGGGCTGGCACGCGGCGTCGCCGGTCGCCGCGATTGGCGTGGCGAGTTTCGGGCCGATCGCGCTCGACCAGCGATCGCCGCATTTCGGCCAGCTGCTCGCCACGCCAAAGCCGGGGTGGAGCGGCTTTGACGTGCTGGGGGCGGTGCGCGCGGCGTTCGACCTGCCGGTATCGATCGATACCGATGTCAACGCCGCCGCGCTGGCGGAGGAACGCTGGGGTGGATCGGCGGGGTGCCGGGTGCACGCCTATGTGACGATCGGCACGGGGCTGGGCGGCGGCATCGTGATCGACGGGCAACCGCTGCACGGCTTTTTGCATCCCGAAATCGGCCATATGCGCGTGCCTCGTGTGGCGGGGGATGGCTTTGCCGGGGCCTGCCCGTTCCACGGCGAGTGTGTGGAGGGCCTTGTCAGCGGCCCGGCGCTTGCCGCGCGCACGGGGGTGCCGGCGGCGCAGATCGCTGATGATCACCCGGTGTGGGGCATGGTGGCGCACGAACTGGGCGATTTCTTCGCCAACCTGCTGCTCACCTTTGCCCCTGAACGGATTGCCCTGGGCGGCAGCGTGCTGCTGCACCGCCCATACCTGATAACCGCCGTCCGCAAGGTGGTGGCTGCCCGCCTTGCTGGCTATCTGCCCCCCAATGGCTGCCCGCCCGAGCAGCGCATCGCCCTGGCAACGCTGGGCGCGGACGCCGGGCCGCTGGGCGCAATCGCCCTGGCCGCGCGGGCGATGGGGTAGCGCGCCAGACGGTAAAGGATCGCCATTGCGAGTGTAGCGAGGCAATACAGGTCAACCACGCGCGGCGCGCTGGATTGCTTCGCTGCGCTCGCAATGACGGGGTTATGAAGACGCAGCGGCAGCTGGTTCAGCCCCGATCAAACCCGCACATATCTGAAATACCAGACTTCATGCCCCTTCGCCCGCGCCTTGCGTTCATAGCGGGTTTCGGGCCAGTCGGCGGGGCGGGTGAGGAAATCGGGGGCGCTTGCCGCCTGCCATTCGAAGTCGCGTCGCGCGTTCATGATCATCATCGACCAGCGGCAATAAGTGGGATCATCGGTGCCCAGCCGAAACTCGCCGCCGGGTTTCAGCTTGGCGTGGATCAGGTCGAGCGGGCCGTGATTGACCATCCGGCGCTTGGCATGCCGCGCCTTTGGCCACGGATCGGGGTGGAGCAGGTATACGCGCTCCAGCGAGGCATCGGGCAGCCGCTCAATCACTTCCAGCGCATCGCCCATGTGCAGCCGCACATTGCCCAGTGCCCCGTCGCGAACATGCGCCAGCGCGCCCACAACCCCGTTCAAAAACGGCTCGCAGCCAATGAAGCCGCTGCCCGGCCGCATCGCCGCCTGCCCGGCAAGATGCTCGCCTGAGCCGAACCCGATCTCCACTTCCAGCGGGCGATCATCGCCGAACAACGTCATCGCGTTGATCGGCCCGGTTTCCGGCACGGCAATCTGCGGCAGCAGTTCCTCGATCAGCGCGGACTGCCCCTGGCGCAGTTTATGCCCGGCGCGCCTGCCGTACAGGCGGCGAATGGTGGTGGGATCGCTCATAGAAAAGGGGCGATAGCCACCGGCCATCGCCCCCGCAATGCCTGGGAACGGATCGCTTACGCCACCGCTGCCTTCAATGCGTCGACCAGATCGGTTTTTTCCCAGGTGAAGCTGTCACCCTGGGGCTTGCGGCCGAAATGGCCGTAGCTGGCGGTCTGCTGATAAATCGGGGCGTTCAGCTTCAGGTGTTCGCGGATGCCCTTCGGCGTCAGGCGGACCAGCTTTGGCAGCACTTCTTCCAGCTTGGCTTCGGATACGGTGCCGGTGCCGTGGGTGTCGACATAGACGCTCAACGGCTCTGCAATTCCGATCGCGTAGGACAGCTGGATGGTCACGCGCTTGGCCAGGCCAGCCGCGACGACGTTCTTCGCCATGTAGCGCGCGACATAGGCGGCAGAACGATCGACCTTGGTGGGATCCTTGCCGCTGAATGCGCCGCCGCCGTGCGGGGCTGCGCCGCCATAGGTATCGACGATGATCTTGCGTCCGGTAACGCCCGCGTCACCATCTGGCCCGCCGATCTCGAAGCGGCCGGTGGGGTTGACGTAAATCTTGGTTTCATCGGTGATGAAGCCATCGGGCAGCACTTTGTGGAACACGCCGACGACGTAGTCGCGCAGTTCCTTGTACTTGGCGGCATCGCTGCCATCGCTGCCATCGTCATA
>JBBQDD010000307.1:0-2955 GCA_038319335.1 Sphingomonadales bacterium | reverse complement strand
ATCGCCCTTTTCGACAAGCACCACCTTCAGCCCGTTCAGTGCCGCCTCGCGCGCAATCGCCGCGCCGTTGATTCCGCCACCAATGATGAGAAGGTCGTATGTCACCGTTGTCCGATAGCTTGGCGGCACCGGTTCGCACAGAAGGAATTTGCCAGAAGAAATTTGGTACTTCGCGCGCAACCGCCTATCCCGTCGTTCATGCCTAAATTCCCGCCCAAGCCGACCGGTGGCCTGCCGACCTCCCAGCAAATCCTCGATTTCATCGCGTCCGCCGAAACATCGGTTGGCAAGCGTGAGATCGCCAAGGCATTCGGGCTGCACGGTGCGGAGAAAATCGCGCTGAAGGCTTTGCTGAAGGATATGGCCGATGAGGGGCTGATCGATAGCGCCCCCGGTCGCGCCTTTCACCAGATGGGCGGCGTGCCCAAGGTGACCGTGCTTCGCATTACCGATGTGGGGGATGACGGCCAGTGCTGGGCGGTGCCCGAAAGCTGGCAGGCGGATACGCCCGCGCCCCGGCTGCGGGTGCGCGAAAAGGGCCGGCGCGGCGCGCTTGGCATTGGCGACCGCATTTTGGCGCGGACGGAGGAGGCGGGGAACGGCTGGATCGCGCATCCGCTGAAATCGCTGGCCAAGGGGGAGGAGCTGATCCTGGGCGTGCTGCGCGAGGAGGGCGGCAAGCTGTGGCTGATCGGCGTCGACAAGCGCGAGCGGCGTGAGCATCAGGTATCGGACGCAGGCGGGGCGAACCCCGGCGATCTGGTGTTGGCCGAAAAAACCGGCCGCCCGCCGCGCATCACCGCGCGGGTGACGCAGGTGCTGGGCGATCCTTTTGCCCCGCGAAGTTTTTCCATGATCGCGATCCACAAGCTGGGCATCCCGGTGGAATTCGCGCCTGAGGCGATTGCGGAAGCAGCCGAAGTGGCACGCCAGCCGCTGGGCGAGACCCGTGAAGATCTGCGCCATCTGCCCATTGTCGCGATCGACCCGGAAGATGCGCGTGACCATGACGATGCCGTCTGGGCGACCCCTGACGATGATCCCGATAATGCGGGCGGCTGGCGCGCGATCGTGGCGATTGCCGATGTCAGCTTCTATGTCCGCCCGGGTTCTGCGATCGACAAGGAAGCACGGCGGCGCGGCAACAGCGTGTATTTCCCCGACCGGGTTGTACCGATGTTGCCGGAACTGCTCTCGGCCGATGTCTGCTCGTTGAAGGCGGGGGAGGACCGCGCGGCGCTCGTCTGCCACTTGCAGATCAGCAAGGGCGGCGCGCTGAAAAGCTGGCGTTTTACGCGCGCGGTGGTGCGGTTGGCGGCGAACATCGCTTATGAGGAAGCGCAGGCGGCGGTTGATGCACATGTTGCAAGTGATGGTGCAAAGAAGGCGACGAATCCTTCTAAGCCCCTCCCCTTCAGGGGAGGGGTTGGGGTGGGGATTGTCAGTCTCACCGAGACCGACGTGCTTGGGGATAGCCCCCACCCCAACCCCTCCCCTGAAGGGGAGGGGCTAATATTATCAGCCCTGCTTCCCCTTTGGGATTGCTGGCGGGCGCTGGCCGCTGCCCGCGCCAAACGCGCGCCGCTCGATCTTGATCTGCCCGAACGGCGGGTGGTGCTTGATGAAAAGGGGCGGATCATGTCCGTTGCGCCGCGGGAGCGGCTCGATGCGCACAAGCTGATCGAGGAATATATGATTGCCGCCAATGTCGCGGCGGCCAAGGCGCTGGAGAAGAAAAAGGCGCCAGTGATGTACCGCGACCATGAGCCGCCCGCGCGCGAGAAACTGGTCGCGCTGAAGGATTATCTGAAGACGTTCGGCGTGGAATTCGCGCTAGGGCAGGTGGTGAAGCCATCCACCTTCAATCACGTAATCGAACGGATTGGCGACAGCGATTTCCGCCCCCAGGTGATGGAGCAGATATTGCGCACCCAGACCCAGGCCTATTACGCGCCCGGCAATCACGGCCATTTCGGGCTGGCGCTGGGCAGCTATGCGCACTTCACCTCACCCATCAGGCGCTATGCTGATCTGGTCGTCCACCGATCGCTGGTGGCAGCGTATAAGCTGGGCCCCGGCCCGCTGACCGAGGGGGAGGCGGCATCGATGGACAAGATCGGTGAGAGCATTTCGATGCTGGAACGTCGCGCGATGGAGGCAGAGCGCGATACGATCGATCGCTATGTCGCGGCGTATTTGGGTGAGCGCGTGGGCGATGTGATGGATGTACGCATCACCGGCGTGCAGAATTTCGGCTTTTTCGCGACGGTGGAGGGGATTGGCGGCGACGGGCTGATGCCGGTGCGCGACATTGGTCGCGAATATTTCCGCTATGACGAGGCGGCCAAGGCACTGATCGGGGAGCATAGCGGGGAGACATATTCCAGCGGCATGCGGCTGCAGCTGCGCCTGGCGGAGGCCAATCCGGTGTCAGGTGCTTTGCGATTCGAAATGGTGGACGGGAAAGGCGGCAGCGGCGGTGCAGCACCGGCGGGGGATCGCCCCAAACGCATCATCAAGCACCGTGGCCGCCCGGCCAACATCCGGCATCAGGGAAAAAGACGCTGACGGGCCGTTTATTCGATTGCCCATCAGCAACCAAATGATACGTATTCGTACAGGACGAGCACGCTTCAGCGTGCCACAATCGGATCGATAGCCGCGGAGGGTGATGTGGGAGCAGCAGCAGCGATGGTCGCGCGAGCGCGGCGCAACGTCATCTCGCATTTCATGTCGTGCAATGCCGTGTCGGCGGACAAGGCGGTGCGCTACACGCCAAAACGCGCCATCGAACGCCGGATGCTTGATCGGTATGTCCGCGCTGGCGTGATCGTGCCGACGGAAGGGTCGGCCTATTACATCGATGTCCCCAGCTATGATTCGTACAGCAGCAGCCGCAGGCGCAACATTGGCGTGACGATGGCGGTGCTGGCGCTGGTGGGTGGTGCAGTTGTC
>JBBQDD010000306.1:0-2961 GCA_038319335.1 Sphingomonadales bacterium | reverse complement strand
CCGGGTGCGTGTGCCGGCTGGCCCGTTGGGTGCCACCACAAGCCGTCGGTTCACCTTGGCGCGGTGATGCATCCGTGCGGTGTTTTCCTGGCCGATATAACAGCCCTTGGTGAAGCTCACCCCGCCCAGCTCGCGGGCGTTGCACTCCAGCCACAGCGTCTCGCCATTGCCCAGCTCGGCAATGCCTTCGGTTACGCCCAATGCCAGCCGGTGCGCCTGCCATCCCGTTGCCGACAGCGGCGTGGGCGCGGCGAGCCAGCGATAGCCAAGCGCGGCCAGACGCGGATCGGGCACGCCGCGGCCGGGCTGCGGCGACCAGTGGACAGCGCCCTCAACAGCATCGATCGTGATCGGCCTGCGCAGCCGGTACAGCGCCAGCCGCCGGGCCAGCGCCTCGCGCTGGCTGGCATCGACATCGATCAGCACGGCATCGCCATCCGGCCACAGGATGAAATCGAACAGCGCCTTGCCCTGCGGAGAGAGCAGCGCCGAAAATGCTGGCCCATCGGCAAGGCGCCCGACATCCTGCGTTACCAGGCCCTGCAGAAATCCGGTCACGTCGTCGCCGGCCAACCGCAGCAACGCCCGATCAGCGAGCATCGTGCCAGATGAAATGTCAGTCATCCACGCGACCCCCCACGCGACATGGCCCGCAACGCGCAAAAAGCAAGGGCGAGTGCGCTATCACGACCGCGCCAGGGCCATGAGCCCGCGAATGATGCCGGGCCCCGGCCGCCGTCAGAACGGCAGCCACCGCTGCTTCTTGCGAAATTTCATATAGCCGATGTTGACGCCCGCGCGCACCCCGACACCAAGCCGGATCGGGATCAGCACGATATTGCCGCGCCGCAGATAGGTCGCTGAAAAACCGCCGACAAAATACAGATGACCTTCGCCTTCCGGGAAGCGGCGATACACGTCCTCGGTGTCATACAGGTTATACACCAGCACGAAGATTTTGGATGCGTTACCGCCCAGATCGAAACCGACCGACGGGCCGGTCCAGTAGATCGGCCGATCCCCTTCAATCCGGTGTGACAATATCCCCGATCCATAACGCAGCCCGATCACAACGGCGCCCGATGCTTCGCGACCCGCAATATAGGCGTTGGGCTCGCCCTGATCCATCAGGATTCGTTCCAGGATTCCGCCAAGGCCCGCCGCACCCTTGCCGAATACCCGCTCACCCGCGCTGAACAGATCATTGCGGCGATAGGTGTTGGCGGTAACCGTGGTCGTCTCGGCGGCTGATGGCCCCCTGTCAGCGGACGCGGCGTCCGCTGATGGAGCGGGCGCCTCGCGTTCCGGCTCAGCGGAAACCTGTTCGCCGCGCGGATCGGGGCGCTCCATATCGGGCGGCGTCTGCTGCGGCGGTGGTGGCAGGCGCGGGCGGACAGACTGATCGCTGCCCATCGCGCGATTGGGATCGACCGTGCGCACCTGCGCGGACAGCGGCGCAGCGCTCACCATGCCGAGTGCGACCATCATGCACGCCAACCACTTCATTTCGCGCATGTCCGTCGCCCTTTGCTGCAATATCGTGACGCAACGATACCGATCATGCGGCTGCCTGCGCAATGCACAGGCGGTGACCCGAGTCGGATTCGCGCCCGGACGCGCAAAATATCGTTGCACGTCGACGGTTGAACCCCAGCGCACACCGTTCTATAGCCGCCGCTTGCCGCCAGCTGGAGACGTGGGTGAGTGGCTGAAACCAGCGGTTTGCTAAACCGCCGTACCGGGTTTACTGGTACCGAGGGTTCGAATCCCTCCGTCTCCGCCAATGCTCATTGATTTATAACGATATTTTTAAGACAATCGCGCGCGTTCCCATAAACGCTCCCCGATAGCGCGTTTGCTTTGATCGATCGTGAGCGGTCGGCCTCGGCTGGGACCCGCCCTACGATGACAACTTTTGACAACATCCATGGCACCGCCAGGAAAAGGCGCGCTTTATCCGCGCATGGCCCGTGTCCAACTTTTTTCTGTTTTAAAACAGCATCTTGGTGGTCGAGCGTATCGTTTGCGTATCGTCCACTGCCGTGCGTATCGTCTGCGTATCGCTTCCAACATTTGCAATTGTCTATGATTTACAATGCTTTGCCTCCGGAAAGTCCGGGTAGGGTGTACTGCTCTTTCATCGACGCGCGGGCGTTCCGACCCGTTTTAGCGACAAGGCGAGATCGGTTGGCTTGCAACCCGTGACGCGGGGCCAAACGCCCCGCTGGCATCCCCGTCATAATTGAAGGACTGCCATACGAAACCCAACGCCGCCATCCTTTACAAGCCATATCTCTTGACCGTCGTTCTCTCTCCGTTTCAATTGGCGTGTGAGCAGCAAGCGCCTTGATTCGTTATCCGACTACAGCCGCCACCGCTACCGGCTGCGTGCGGACTGCCTCAAGTGCAAACGGGTGACAGTGCTGGCCCCTCTGCCCTTGATCGAACGATGCCAGGCGAAAGGTTGGAGCTACCAAATTGTGGCAGTAGCGGCCCGGCTGGTATGCGCTGAGTGCGGGTCGAGAGAAGTTCGGCTAGGCCCAGCGTTCGGAGACTGAACGGCGGAAATTGGTGGAAAGCGGACATTGCGCTGGCGGCTGGATTGCGGAAGAACGGCCAGATGACCCAAGTCTCATCTGCGCCCCATGAAACCATGGTCGCCGCTATTCTCGGCTACCTCGAACTGCTGAAGGACAGGCCCGAAGACGAGACTGTCCGATTTAGGCGACTGACTGAAGCACTTGATCGGCTCGTCATCGAATATCACCGTGCTCCTGACGTGGAACCCGACACGGTGGACGTAGAGTCACCGACCGTGCCGTATGAGCCGCTTGCAGAGCGAGCGTCAGCGTCTTTTCCTGAGCTTGGCATCTACGCCGATGTAGAGCCTCAGGACGGTTTTGCGCAGGACATTGGCCAAGGGGATGCAATCGACGACCTTGCCGACATCGCGCGCGACCT
>JBBQDD010000305.1:0-2975 GCA_038319335.1 Sphingomonadales bacterium | reverse complement strand
CGGCCTCGACCTTGTCGAAGTGTCGCCCAACGCCGATCCGCCCGTCGCCAAGTTCCTTGATGTCGGCAAGTTCAAATACGAGGCCCAGAAAAAGGCCAACCTCGCCCGCAAGAGCCAGAAGACGCAGGAGATCAAGGAGATCAAGATGCGTCCCAACATCGACGATCATGATTATGATACGAAGATGAAAAAGGTGCTCGAATTCATCGACGAAGGCGACAAGGTGAAGATCACGCTGCGTTTCCGCGGCCGTGAATTGAGCCATGGCCAGCTCGGCATGGCGCTGCTCCAGCGCGTGCAGGCCGATGTGGTGGAAACCGCAAAAGTGGAGGCCTATCCCCGCATGGAAGGCCGCCAGATGCTGATGGTGCTCGCGCCGAAGTGAACGGCATGCGCGGATCGGGCGGATAATCCTCCCGATCCGCTGCTACCGATCAGAGACCGGTGCCGATATAGCGCTGATATTCCTCGGCATAGCGCGCGGTGATCGCCGCCTGATCCGCCGGTGGCGCGCTTTCGATCAAATCGAGAAACCACGTCCCTTCTTCTGAATAGACGTGGTGCGCCACGGCGCCGCGAATATGCTCCAGCTTGTCGAGATAGTCCTCGCTCATCGGGTCGAGCCGTTCGAGCAGGCCCATTTCCATCTTCGCGGCTGACTGTTCCTGATAGGCAAGTTCGGCATGGCCAACCTGGTGATGCCCGGCCATCTGGGGATAGACGGCAGCCTCCTCCGCAATAGCATGCGCGGTCAGCAATACGCCAAGCTTTTCTTGTGCTTCAGCGCGCATGCCGGGCGTGGTGGCCGCCTTTACGGCGGCGAATTGTGCTTCGATCCCGCGATGGTGATCGAGAATCTGGTCGAGCCAGTCGCCGGGGCTGGCAGCGGCTTCGGCCTTGCGGCGGGCTTCTGCGCGCGCTTCATCGGTTTCGGGTGGGGTTACAGCGGCAATGACCTTGTCGAGTACGGACATCGGATTTCCTCCTGGTACTGCGGTCCAAAAGGGGTGACCGCAAGGAGCCAATGCCTTGGAAACAAAAGCGTTCCCTGATTTTCGGCCGAATGCACTCGGCGCAACATCAGGCGATTATGCGGCGGGGCTCAATCGCCGCCGCCACCCCCGTCGCCACCACCACCGTCTCCGCTCGAATCGCCGCCATGGCTGCCACCGTCATGATGGTGCCCCCCATGGTGCCCGCCATGATGCCCACCATCGCCACTGTTGCTGGTCATGATGGTATCGCTGCCGCCGCCATCTGCGCCTTTGCCTTTATTACCTTTGCCCGCGCGGGCGGCCATTGATGCGCCAAGCGCGATAAACACGGCGGCCAGGGCGATCCACACCGCGATGCCACCGTTGCTCTTCTTCTCATCAGCAGCGCCAACCAGCAGCATCATGGTGCCGGGCAAGGCGAGCAGCGCGACGTCGCGCCATGCGGGCAGGATCATGGTAAAACCGGTCCGGGTTGATGTTCGGCTCATTTGGCGGGTGCCTCCCAGAGTTCGATGGCGTTGCCTTCAGGATCATGGATACGCGCAAACTGGCCGACGGATGGATCATTCCATTCAGGCCGGGTCTCAACCGCGATCCCCGCCGCCTTCAGCCCAGGCAACATGCCGTCCAGATCAGCGACGCGCAAGTTGAGCATCCACTGCTTGTCCGCCGCAAAATAATCTGTGTCTGCCTTGAATGGCGCGAACACCACCGGGCCGCCTTGCGTTTTCCAGGTCCATTCATCGATATCGCCGGTGCCGTCTGCCGCGCAGCCAGCGCCGACGCCCAGATGCTCGCGATACCAGGCGTTCAGCGCGTCAGGATTTTCCGCGCGAAAAAACAGCCCGCCAATACCCAAAACACCCATGCCCGTTCCCCCGGTTTATATCGTCGTTCAGGCCGCCTTTGCCCATTCGCCTTCGTTGGCAGCGGCCCCCAGCAACCGCCGTTCGATCGATTTCAGCCGCTGGGTGCTGCTGATCTTGTCCCCCAGCAAATCGGTGAGATAGAATGTATCCACCGCGCGCTCGCCATAGGTGGCGACATGGGCCGAATGGATCGTCACCTTTGACTGGAAAAGCGCCAGCGACAGCCGGTTGAGCAGGGCAGGGCCATCGCGCGCGTTCACCTCGATCACGGTGAAGCGGTTCGACGCCTGGTTGTCGATCAGCACGACCGGCGCGATCTCGAACGCATCGGCGCGGGGGCGCGACAGCGGCTTGGCGCGCAGCCGATCAGCCAGCTTGCCGCGATTGGCGAGCGAATCCTCAATCGCGGTCTTCAGCCGGGTCAGCTGTTCGGGCTGGTCGAATGGCCGCCCGAACGGATCCTGCACCAAGAAGTTGTCCAGCGCCATGCCGTCGCGCGTGGTGTGAATGCGCGCATCGATGATGTTCCCGCCCGCCACATGGATGGCGCCTGCCGCGCGGTAGAACAGCCCCGGGTGATCCGCAGCGTACAGCGTTACCAGCGTTGCTCCGCGCCCGGGATAGACCTGCGCCTCGATCGACAGCGGGGCCTGGCCGGCCGATGCGATCAGCCGGGCATTGCTTTCCAGCACATCATCGGGCTCTGCGACCCAATAGGGTTCGGGCAGCCGCGCGACCAGGGCGGTGAAGCGTTCGGGCGTCCAGCCAAGCGCTGCCGCCAGCGTTTCCTGCTTGGCCAGAATCCGCTCGCCGCGCCCGCGCTGCTTGTGCCCCAGGCGCAGCACTTCCTCGGCGGATTCGTACAGATCGGTCAGCAGCTGGCGTTTCCAGCTGTTCCACACGCCGGGGCCAACTGCCCGGATGTCGACCACCGTCAACGCCAGCAACAGGCGAAGCCGTTCGGGGCTTTGCACGATTTCGGCAAAATCCAGGATCGTCTTGAAATCCGAAAGGTCACGTTTGAACGCGGTGGCGGACATCAGCAGATGGCAGCGCACCAGCCAGGCGACCGTCTCGGTTTCTGCCGCACTCAGCCCAAGCCGGGGGCACA
>JBBQDD010000304.1:0-2977 GCA_038319335.1 Sphingomonadales bacterium | reverse complement strand
GCGCCTCGCTGGCGGAGATAACGGCATCGGCCACCAAGCCATCGGCGATGGCGCTGACCAGCAGCCTTTCCAGAACCTCCGCAGGCGATTCGTCCGCCCCGCCCCCCGCACCGCCCCCCGCACCGCCCGTCGCCACCGCCTCAATCAGGATATGCCATGGGTGGCTGCCCGTCAGCGGCGCGCGCGCGCCGGGCAGATGTGCCAGCACCAGCTGCAGGGAATGATCAGGCACGATCTCGAAACTCTCCACCCTGTCGGTCGCTGCCTCCATCCGCCGCAGCACCGACAATGCGTCATCCGGGCTGGCCAGCCCCGCCCAGGCAACCGCACGCGCGCTGACCGCCGGCACCAGCCGCAGCGTGGCCGCGGTGATGATGCCCAGCGTCCCCTCTGCCCCCACCAGCAGCTGCGTCAGTTCATACCCGCGATTGTCTTTTTTCAGCGCGGCCAGCCCGTCATGCACTGATCCGTCCGGCAACACTGCCTCAACACCGGCGACCAGCGCGCGCATCGTGCCAAAGCGCAGCACCTGCGTGCCGCCTGCGTTGGTGGAAACCAGCCCGCCAATCGTCGCAGAGCCGCGCGCGCCCAAAGTCAGCGGAAATCGCCGCCCCTCGGCCAGTGCAGCGGCGTGCAGATCCGCCAGGATCACGCCCGCTTCCGCAATCGCCAGATTGCCCGCCGCATCGACCTGCCGGATCAGGTTCATCCGCCGCATCGACAGGATGACGGCCGATCCGTCCGCAGGCGGGGTTGCCCCGCCCACCATGGATGTATTGCCCCCCTGCGGCACCAGCGGCACCCCCGCTGCGCCGGCCATGGCAACGATCATCGACACCTCTGCGGTGGATGATGGTGCCAGGATCGCCGCCGACGCGCCATGAAAGCGCCCGCGCCAATCGACCAGCCACGGCGCGATATCCTGTTGATCGGTGATAACGCCCTTTGGCCCCAGGCGCTCGGACAGAGATCGGATCAGTGCGGCGGAATTGTTCGGCATCGTGCGCAAAGGCTAGCACGGCCTTTGCGGGCAAACCAGTTCCCGGCCAGTTCCCGCCCCGTTTTCGGATAACGCATTGCCACATTCCGGCCTCAGTTCATCGGCTGTTCAACCATTGGGCGTAACAGGGGATCCACCAGATGACCTATTTTGCGCTCTCCCCCGCCCTGATGCTGCTGATTGGCGCGCCGATCCCGGAAAAGCCGGGCAAGGCCGATATGGGCGTCGTCTATACCCAAATGACGTTGCGCCAGCGCATCGTGGTGCGCATTCCGCGCCTGCCCGATCAGCCCCGCCCCCGGCAAACCACGCCCCCGCCGCCAATCGAGTGGAAGGAAAAACGGGCCGAAAAATGCGTCCCGATCAACATGATCACCAGCGCTTCGGTCAGCCGCGTCGACAGCGTCGATCTCATCTTGGCCGAAGGGCGGCGGTTGCGCGCGCGCTTCGATGATGATTGCCGCGCGATCGATTTCTACGCCGGTTTTTACCTGCGGCGCACCGCCGACGGCATGATCTGTGCAAAGCGGGACGCAGTACGATCCCGCTCCGGCGATTCCTGCCGGATTGAGGCATTCAAGGAACTTCGCCAAAAGCGCTGAGCCGCCGTGCCGCCATCGTTGCCCACCCGGTGGTCCGTTACACCCCCAAATCTTGACATTCGGGGCAGAATCCGCAACCGCATTTCCTACTTCCAGGCCCGCACTGCGCGCGCCCTTTTTCCGGACCCAGCATGACCTTTGCCGATCTCGGCCTTTCTGATGAACTTCTTCGTGCAATCGAGGATTCGGGCTACACTGTGCCCACCCCCATTCAGGCGAGCGCCATCCCCTCGATCCTGATGATGCGCGACATGATTGGCGTTGCGCAAACCGGCACCGGCAAGACCGCGTCGTTCGTGCTGCCGATGATCGACATATTGGCCCAGGGCCGCAGCCGCGCGCGGATGCCGCGATCGCTGATCCTTGAACCGACGCGCGAACTCGCCGCGCAGGTTGCGGAGAATTTTGAGAAATACGGCAAATACCACAAGCTTTCGATGGCGCTGCTGATCGGCGGCGTATCGATGACGGATCAGATGGCCGCGCTGGAAAAGGGCGTCGACGTGCTCATCGCCACGCCGGGCCGCCTGATGGATCTGTTCGGGCGTGGCAAGATCATGCTCAACGGCTGTTCGCTGCTGGTGATCGACGAGGCGGATCGGATGCTCGACATGGGGTTCATCCCCGATATCGAGGAAATCTGCACAAAGCTGCCCAAGCAGCGCCAGACCCTGTTGTTCTCCGCCACCATGCCCGCCCCGATCAAGCGGCTGGCCGACAAGTTCCTTGATAACCCCAAGATGGTGGAGGTGGCGCGTCCCGCGACCGCCAATGTCAACATCAAGCAATGGGTCGTGCAGGTCACGGCGTCCAAAAAGAAGGACAAATTGCGCGAGTTGCTGGGCGGGGAAGAGGTGAAAACCGCGATCATCTTCTGCAACCGCAAAACGACCGTGCGCGAACTGAACAAGGCACTGCAGCGCGACCGCTATCGCTCCAGCGAAATCCATGGCGACATGGAACAATCGCAGCGCATTGCCGAGCTTGACCGGTTCAAGGCGGGCGACGTGAATATCCTGGTCGCGTCTGATGTCGCCGCACGCGGGCTGGACATCAAGGGCGTCAGCCATGTGTTCAACTATGACGCGCCGTGGCACCCGGATGATTATGTCCACCGCATCGGCCGCACCGGGCGTGCCGGGGCCACCGGGGTTGCCTATACCTTCGTCACCCCCGACGATGCCGAGAATATCGCCAATATCGAAAAACTGACCGGCGTGAAGATCGACCGGGTTGCCGGCACGCCTGCTGGCGAACCCGCCGCTGGTGCTGAAGATCGCGAACAGCCCCCCCGCGAAAACAGTCGCCGCCCCGCCCGCAAGCCCGCCGCCAAGGCTGAGCGAGCGCCCATATCGGCCGCCCCTGCCGCCCCGGT
>JBBQDD010000303.1:0-3005 GCA_038319335.1 Sphingomonadales bacterium | reverse complement strand
TGGCGAAGACCGGGGCGACCGCATCGGTTGTGTACGTGCCGCCCGCCTTTGCCGCTGATTCCATCTTGGAGGCGATTGACGCGCAGGTGCCGCTGATCGTGACGATTACAGAGGGCATTCCGGTGCTGGACATGGTGAAGGTGAAGCGCGCACTCAGCGGATCCAAGTCGCGGCTGATCGGCCCCAACTGCCCCGGCGTGCTGACGCCCGGTGAATGCAAGATCGGCATCATGCCCGGCAGCATCTTCAAAAAGGGCTCGGTTGGCGTCGTCAGCCGTTCGGGTACGCTCACATATGAAGCCGTGTTTCAAACGTCCAACGCTGGCCTTGGCCAGACGACGGCGGTGGGCATTGGCGGCGATCCCGTCAACGGCACCAATTTCATCGACATGCTTGAGCTGTTCCTGGCGGACCCCGAAACCCATTCGATCATCATGATCGGCGAAATCGGCGGTTCGGCGGAGGAAGAGGCGGCGCAGTTCCTGATCGATGAGGCAAAGCGCGGCCGCAGCAAGCCGATGGCGGGGTTCATCGCGGGCATCACCGCACCACCGGGTCGGCGGATGGGCCATGCCGGTGCCATCGTTTCGGGCGGGCAGGGCGGTGCGGAAGGCAAGATTGCGATGATGCAGTCGGCAGGCATCCGCATGGCGGATTCCCCCAGCGAGCTCGGCACCACATTGCTGGCGGTGCTGAACGGGTAAGTTTTCAGGCCGTCACCCCGGCGAAAGCCGGGGTCTCGTGCCGTATGCGGCCCCGTTGTTGCCGGGGCGACGAGGAAGTTGATCATGGGCTATGAAGGCCAGGATTTCGAAGCGCTTGCAGGCTCGGTCAGCCCGGCTTTCATCGAGACGCTGTACGCGCGCTATGTCACCTCGCCCGAAAGCGTCGAACCCGGCTGGCGCGCCTTTTTTGAGGGGCTTGAGGGCAGCGATCAAGGCCCGAGCTGGCAGCAGGCCAACTGGCCAGCGACGACCACCGATGACTTAACCGCCGCGCTTGATCCGAGCCAGATGGAGCCAGCCCCAAAGCCCGGCAAAGGCGGCGCACCCAAGGCAGCACCCGCGCCCGCGCCATCCACCACTGACGTCACCTCTGCCGCCGCTGATTCCATCCGCGCGATGATGCTGATCCGCACCTACCGGGTGCGCGGGCACCTTGCCGCAAAGCTCGATCCGCTGGGCATCGCCAAGCAGGAATTGCCCGCTGATCTGACGCCGGAATATCACGGCTTTTCAGGCGCGGACCAGGACAGGCGCGTTTACCTTGGCGGTGCGCTGGGCATGCAATGGGGCACGGTGCGAGAGATCGTGGCAGTGCTGCAGAAGAATTACTGCGGGCCGGTTGGCCTGGAATATATGCACATCGCCGATGTCGAGGAGCGCCGCTTCCTGCAGGACCGGATGGAGGGGCAGGACAAGGCCATCGAATTTTCGCCGATGGGCAAAAAAGCGATCATGAACAAAGTGATCGAGGCGGAGCAGTGGGAGAAATTCCTGGGCCGCAAATATGTCGGCACCAAGCGCTTCGGGCTGGACGGCGGCGAAAGCATGATCCCCGCGCTGGAAAGCGTGATCAAATATGGTGGCCAGTTTGGCGTGCGCGAAATCGTGTACGGCATGGCGCATCGCGGGCGGCTGAACGTGCTCGCCAATGTGATGGCCAAGGCATACCGGGTAATCTTCCACGAATTCGGCGGCGGCTCTGACAATCCCGATGATGTGGCGGGTTCGGGCGATGTGAAATACCATCTCGGCACCAGCACTGACCGCGAGTTCGATGGCATCAACGTCCATATGTCGCTGGTCGCCAACCCCTCGCATCTGGAGGCTGCCGATCCGGTCGTGCTGGGCAAGGTGCGCGCCATTCAGACGATTGCGGGCGACCTGACCGATCATACCGGATCGCTGCCGGTGCTGATTCACGGTGACGCGGCGTTTGCGGGGCAGGGCATTGTTTGGGAATGCCTCGGCTTTTCCGGCATTCGCGGGTATAATACCGGCGGTTGCCTGCATTTCGTGATCAACAACCAGATCGGTTTCACCACCAGCCCGCAATATGCGCGCTCATCCCCCTATCCCAGCGATGTTGCCAAGGGCGTTCAGGCGCCGATCTTCCACGTCAACGGCGATGATCCCGAAGCAGTGACGTTCGCGTGCAAGATGGCGATCGAGTTCCGCCAGAAGTTCAAGCGCGATATCGTGATCGATATGTGGTGCTATCGCCGGTTCGGCCATAACGAGGGCGACGAGCCGAGCTTCACCCAGCCGCTGATGTATGATCGCATCCGCCAGCATCCGCCCGTCAGCGAGGTTTACGGGAAGAAGCTGATCGCTGAAGGGGTGATCGACCAGGCCTGGATCGATGATGCTATCGCGCAGTTTGTCGCGCTGCTGGAAACGGAATTTGAGGCTGGCGCGAACTATAAGCCGAACAAGGCGGATTGGTTCGCTGGCCGCTGGTCGGGGCTGCATGCGCCGGCGGACGCGGAGAGCGCGCGTCGCAATATCGTGACCGGGCTGGAGCCAAAGCTGTTCGACAGTATCGGCCGCACGCTGACGACGGTGCCGGACAGCGTGAAGATCCACAAAACGCTGGCCCGGGTGATCGATGCCAAGCGTGAGATGTTCAAATCGGCTGAGAATTTCGATTGGGCAACGGGCGAGGCCCTGGCCTTCGGCTCGCTGCTGTCCGAAGGATATGGCGTGCGCCTGTCTGGCCAGGATTCCGGGCGTGGCACCTTCAGCCAGCGGCACGCGGTGTGGGTCGACCAGACCGACGAGCATAAATATGTGCCGCTCTGGACGATTGAGCATGGCAGCTTTGAAGTGCTCGACAGCCCGTTGAGCGAATATGGCGTGCTCGGCTTCGAATATGGCTATGCGCTCGCCGACCCCAAGACTTTGGTGGTGTGGGAGGCGCAGTTCGGCGATTTCATGAACGGCGCGCAGATCATGATCGATCAGTTCATCGCGGCGGGCGAAGCCAAATGGCTGCGCGCCAAT
>JBBQDD010000302.1:0-3018 GCA_038319335.1 Sphingomonadales bacterium | reverse complement strand
CGCCGATCATCCCGGCTCAGGTCGCAGTCCCCGGGCGTCCGCCCCCAGCTTCCCTCGAATGGCAGCAGCGCCATTTGGGCAGGCGACGGCGCAGGAACAGCCCGATCAGGCGGCAGCGTTTTGCCATTAGGTGCCAGGACGACAGAGTTGGGAACTAAATCGGGCTTTTCCTCGCCACAGCCAGACAGCGCGGCGCTTAGCGCCAGGCCTGTCAGCACCCCAACCAGCCGAAGGGCCGTCATCGATCGGTTCATCCTACCACTCCACAGTGCATTCGTTCAGCGAATTCCGCCAAGCCGCTTGTCCTCAACGCACCGCAACGGCATCCGGGTGCCGATGATGGACGCGGAAGTGGTCGCTGGGCATATGCTGGGGCCAATGAGCCACATCGTCCTTATCGTCCTGGTGATTCGGGTGCTGGCCATTGGGCAGGTGTTGCTGCTTGCGCTGGTGATCGGGCGTGGCACTGCGCCGCGAGCGCTGCGCATTTCAGCAACGTTGCTCCTGATGAGCACCTGCGCTTACCTCACCCTGCAAACGCCGCTGTTTCATCTGCTGCGCCCGTCAATTGGCGTGGTGATCACGCTTGGCGCGCAGATGGTGCCGCTGATGCTGTGGCTGTTTGCGCACCGGTTGTTCGAGCGGCGGATCGATTGGCGCTGCGGCGCCGGGGCGGCGGCGGTCATCCTGATCTGCTGGGCGGTGACCAATATCGGCTATGCCCAGACGGCACTGCCGCTGAGCGGCCCGCTATTTTGCGTGATTCTCATCGAGCGTGCCGTCCATCTGATTTTGCTCGCCCATACGATGCAGATCGCGCTGGCCGAGCGCGGCGACGACCTGATCGAAAAGCGGCGGCGGCTCCGCGTGGGTTTTGTGATCGTCATTGCTTGCCTGGCGGTGATGGTGATCCTGTTCGAGCTGGTTTTCGGGTTCGACAATATGCCGCAGCCCGCGGTGCTGGTGCAGGCAATCGCCATTCTGGCGTCCACCATGGCGCTGGGCGCGGCCCTGCTGCAAAGCGATACCGATTTGCTGTTCGATCCCGCCGCACCACCGCCCCGCCCCGAACATGATCTGAGCCCGTCCGAACACGTTCTGAAGCAAAAGCTGGATGCAGCGATGGCGGGCGGGGTTTACCGCGAATCGGGGATGACCATCGGCGTGCTGGCGGAGCGGCTGGGCACGCCCGAACACCGGCTGCGCGCGCTGATCAACCAGCGGTTGGGTTATCGCAATTTCTCCGCCTTTCTGAACCATCACCGCATTGCCGAGGCAAAGCTGATGCTGGCTGATCCAGCGCATGTCGACTTGCCGATCCTGACGATGGCGATGGACCTGGGTTATGGCAGCCTCGCACCATTCAACCGCGCATTTCGGGAGGAGGCGGGGCAAGCGCCAAGCGATTATCGCCGCGCGCGCATCATGCAAAACTGAAAATAGCTGCTCGATTCCGAAATCGATCATCATTTTCCGGCACCACGCAGCATGGTTGCGCGAATTCCGCTGAAAACCGATACAGGCAACCAATGGAGAACCACCCGTGATCGATTTCGCCCTGCTGATCGGCCAGCGCCTTGTGCACAGCATAGAGATTGAATTTGTGCGCTACCTGATCGGCGCGGCGGGGCTGACGATCCTGTATGCGTTGCTCCACCGCTGGATCGCGCATCGCCGCATCCAGACGCGCACGGCGAGCTTTGCTGATCGGCGGCGCGAATTCGTCCAATCGGTGCAAACAATCTGCGTCTTCGCGGTGGTGGACCTGATCGCCTTCGGGCTGATCAGTGCCAACATCATTCAGGTTGAGCGTGGTGGCGGCAACCTGCCCGTTTTGCTCGCGCAGGTGCTGGCGATGATCGTGCTGCATGATTTCTGGTTCTACTGGATGCACCGCAGCCTGCACCACAAGCTACTGTTCCGCCGCGCACATGCGACGCACCACATATCCCGCACGCCAACCAGCTGGGCCGCATACAGCTTTGCGCCGCTTGAGGCGGTGGCGGAGGCGATCTACATCCCCTTCATGCTGATCATCCTGTCGCTGGTGACGCCGCTATACGGCCTGGCGATCTTCATCTTCCTGGGCCACCAGATCGCTCGCAACGTGATTGGCCATTCGGGGTTCGAACTGGCCTGGCCCGGCTTCACCCGATCACGCTGGACCGGGTGGCTGACAACGACGACGCACCACGACCTGCACCATACCGAAGGCCGCTATAATTTCGGGCTGTATTTCACCTGGTGGGACCGGATGATGGGCACTGAAAACCCGAAATATCATCAGGCGTTCGAAGCGGTGGCAGGGCGGCGTGCCGCAACGGTGAAGGGCGCCGAACTGGCCTGATCACCCCGCGCCATCAATGCATGGCATCCCATCCCATCACCCGGTACAGGCGGGGCCATGCTCCGCCTGACCGAAATTGCCCTGCCGCTCCACCACCCTGACGAAGCCCTGCCTGCGGCGATCTGCAAACGGCTGCGCATCACTCCGCGCGAGCTGATCAAGTATGTCATCGCCAGGCGCGCGCATGATGCCCGCAACAAGGCCGATATCCAGCTGGTCTATTCTGTCGATGTGAATGTGAAGGCGGAGGATGCCGTGCTGGCGCGCTGCCGCAAGGACAAGCGCGTCCAGCGCACGCCCGATACGCGGTATCACATGGTCAGCCAGGCACCGCCGGGCGGCCCAACGCTGCGCCCCGTGGTGATCGGCACAGGGCCGTGCGGCCTGTTCGCCGGGCTGATCCTGGCGCAGATGGGATACCGGCCGATCATCCTCGATCGCGGCAAGATGGTGCGCGAACGGACCAAGGACACCTGGGGGCTGTGGCGGCGCGGCGTGCTGAACCCTGAATCGAACGCGCAATTCGGGGAGGGCGGCGCGGGCACCTTTTCCGACGGCAAGCTGTACAGCCGGATCAAGGACAATCGGCATCTGGACCGCAAGGTGCTGACCGAATTCGTGAAGGCAGGGGCGCCCGCTGAAATCCTGACCGAGGCGCATCCGCATATCGG
>JBBQDD010000301.1:0-3019 GCA_038319335.1 Sphingomonadales bacterium | reverse complement strand
GTTTTTGAAGTCTGGGAGAAGCGGCAACGTGGCGCAAGTTATGAAATTTTCGCAGCCATGATTGCACCCGTCGCCCAACCGCCTGCCCAGCCGCCGGTCATCACCCGATTTGCCCCCTCGCCCACCGGATTTCTGCACATTGGCGGCGCGCGCACCGCGCTGTTCAACTGGCTGTTCGCCCGCGCCAATGGTGGCCAGTTCCTGCTGCGGATCGAAGATACCGATCGCGCCCGATCCACCCAGCCCGCCATCGATGCGATCATTGACGGGATGCGCTGGCTGGGCCTGGATTGGGACGGTGATACGGTGTTCCAGTTCGCGCGGGCAGAGCGCCACGCGGCGGTTGCCTATCAGCTGCTCGAGGCCGGCCACGCCTATAAATGCTTTGCGACCGCGGAGGAATTGACTGCCATGCGCGCGGCGCAACAGGCAGCCAAGCAGCCGGCCCGCTATGATGGCCGCTGGCGCGACCGCGATCCGGCGGATGCGCCGCCGGGTGCGCCGTTCGTGGTCCGGCTGAAAGCGCCGCATGAAGGCGCCACGACCATCAGCGACCGGGTGCAGGGCGATGTGACCGTCCAGAATGCCGAGATCGACGATTTCGTGCTGCTGCGATCAGACGGAACGCCGACCTATATGCTCGCAGTGGTGGTGGATGATCATGACATGGGCGTCACGCACGTAATTCGCGGCGACGATCATCTGAACAACGCGTTTCGGCAATAGCCGATCATGCACGCGATGGACGCGATTGAGGGCGGCTGGCCCGTGCCGGTGTACGCGCACATCCCGCTGATCCACGGCACCGACGGTGCCAAGATGTCGAAGCGGCACGGCGCGGTTGGGGTTGATTCCTACCGCGACGATCTGGGCATCCTGCCCGAAGCGCTCGGCAATTACCTGTTGCGGCTTGGCTGGGGCCACGGTGATGACGAGATCATCAGCCGCGAACAGGCGACGGCGTGGTTCGATCTGGGCGGGGTTGGCAAATCACCATCGCGGTTCGATTTGAAGAAGCTGGAGAACCTGAACGGTCATTATATCCGCATTGCCGATGATGCGCGGCTGGCCAATCTGGTGGCGCAGCGGATCGGGCACGACATTGGCGCGAACGGGCACGATCTGTTGCGTCGCGGCATGGCAGTCTTGAAGCCGCGCGCCGCGAATTTGAACGAACTGGCCGATGGCGCGGCCTTTTTGTTCCGCACCCGCCCGCTGGCGATGGACGATGCGGCACAGGCGCTGCTGGCGGGCGATGCGCGCGATTTGCTCGCCCGGGTGCACGCCGCGCTTGACGCGGTGAACGACTGGGATACGGAAGTGCTGGAGACTGCGGTGAAGCAGGTTGCCGAGGACGCAGGGCTAAAGCTGGGCGCGGTCGCCCAGCCGCTGCGGGCGGCGTTGACGGGGCGTAAGACATCGCCGGGGATTTTCGACGTGCTGGTTCTGTTGGGACGCACCGAAAGCCTTGGCAGAATTGCTGATCAGATGGCCGACACCGCGACCATCGGCGTCTAAAGTGATCCGTTAAAGTGTTCCGCGCGTAATAATTCAGGCAAGAAGAGGGAACTATGACTGATACCGCAAAGCTCACCGTCGATGGGGCCGATCACGAATACAAAGTGGTGTCAGGCAGCGTCGGCCCGCAGGTTATCGATATCCGCAAACTCTACGCGCAAACCGGCAAGTTTACGTTCGACCCGGGGTTCACCTCCACCGCCAGCTGCGAATCAGGGCTGACCTATATCGACGGTGATGAAGGCGTGCTTCTGCACCGCGGCTACCCGATCGGCCAGCTCGCCGAACAATCGAGCTTCATGGAAGTATCCTATCTGCTGCTGAACGGCGAATTGCCGAGCAGCGATGAGCTGGACAAGTTCACCTACACGATATCGCGCCACACGATGCTGCACGAACAGCTGATGACCTTTTACCGGGGCTTTCGCCGCGATGCGCATCCGATGGCGATCATGTGCGGCGTGGTGGGGGCGCTGAGCGCGTTTTATCATGATTCGACCGACATTACCGATCCGTATCA
Organism: Sphingomonadales bacterium; assembly: GCA_038319335.1. Lineage (GTDB taxonomy): Bacteria > Pseudomonadota > Alphaproteobacteria > Sphingomonadales > Sphingomonadaceae > Sphingomonas. The sequence goes on along the minus strand of JBBQDD010000301.1, from coordinate 981 downwards.
GCGCATGGTCGCCAGCCACCGGCTGATCGCCAAGATGCCGACGATCGCGGCGGCAGCGTATAAATATTCGGTCGGCCAGCCGTTCGTATATCCCAAGAACTCGCTGAGCTATACCGGCAATTTCCTGCGGATGACGTTCGGCGTGCCGGCGGAGGAATATGTCGTCAACCCGATCGTCGAAAAGGCGCTGGACCGGATTTTCATCCTGCATGCCGATCATGAGCAGAACGCATCGACATCGACGGTGCGGCTGGCCGGATCGTCGGGCGCAAACCCGTTTGCATGCATTGCCGCCGGCATTGCGTGCCTGTGGGGCCCGGCGCACGGCGGTGCCAACGAAGCCGCGCTCAACATGCTGCGCGAAATCGGCACGCCAGACCGGATTCCGCACTATATCGCGCGCGCCAAGGACAAGAATGATCCGTTCCGCCTGATGGGCTTTGGCCACCGCGTGTACAAGAATTACGATCCGCGCGCGACGGTGATGCAGCAGACCGTGCGTGAGGTGCTGGGCGAGTTGGGCGTTACCGACCCAATTTTCGATGTTGCGCTGAAGCTTGAGGAAATGGCCCTGAACGATCCTTACTTCATCGAGAAGAAGCTGTTCCCCAATGTCGATTTCTATTCGGGCGTCATTCTGTCAGCGATTGGGTTCCCGACGACGATGTTCACCGCACTGTTCGCCCTTGCACGCACGGTTGGCTGGGTGGCGCAGTGGAACGAGATGATCGCCGATCCGGAACAGAAAATCGGTCGTCCGCGCCAGCTTTATACCGGCCCGACGCAGCGTGATTATACCGGCCTGGAGACGCGCTGATCAAAACCGGGGCACTGATGATCGGCACCATCCTGCTTGCCCTCGGGCTGCTGTTTGCAGGGCAAGGTGCTGGCATCATCATGTGGCCCGCATCCAGCTTCATGCTCGCGGCGCGGGTATGGATCGTTTACGGGGCAATTATCGCGGTTTTGGGCGGCGGCCTG
>JBBQDD010000300.1:0-3020 GCA_038319335.1 Sphingomonadales bacterium | reverse complement strand
GGGCAATACCATGATCCTGAAACCATCGGAGGAATGCCCCGGCTGCGCGGTGATTCTGGCCGAAGTGATGCACGCAGCAGGCGTGCCGGCCGGCGTGTTCAACCTGGTGCAGGGCGATGGGCCAACCACGGGCAACGCGATTTCATCGCATGCCGACATCGATATGGTCAGCTTCACCGGCTCCACCCGGGCAGGTATTCTGATCGCCAAGGCAGCGGCAGACTCCGTCAAGCGCGTGCATACCGAATTGGGTGGCAAGGCTGCTAATGTGGTGCTGCCGGGCGCCGATTTCGCCACGGTGCTGCCACCGACGTTGCAGGGCGTGGTCGCCAATTCAGGGCAGAGCTGCATCGCCCCCACCCGCATCCTGGTCCACAAGGACCGCGAGGCGGAGGCCGTGGGCTTCACCAAGGCGTATATGGAGGCGGTGCCAGTGGGTGATCCGATGACGCCGGGCGCGCATATCGGCCCGGTGGTGAACAAGGCGCAGTTTGAGAAAATTCAGGGCCTTATCCAGTCAGCGATCGATGAAGGCGCGGTGCTGGAAACCGGCGGCACGGGCAGGCCAGCTGATATGAACCGCGGCTATTATGTGCGCCCCACGGTGTTCAGCGGCGTCACGCCTGCCATGCGGATCGCGCAGGAGGAAGTGTTCGGGCCGGTCGCCACGATCATGCGCTATGAAGACATCGATCAGGCGGTGGAGATTGCCAATGATACGCCGTTTGGCCTGTCGATGACGATTTCTGGCGACCCGGCAGAAGCGGCACTGCTCGCGCCGCGGATGCGCGCGGGCATCGTGACGATCAACAGCTGGGGCCCGGACGCAAACGCACCGTTCGGCGGCTACAAGCAATCCGGCAATGGCCGCGAAAACGGGGTGTTCGGCCTGCGCGAGTTCATGGAAGTAAAGTCCGTCATCGGCGCGCCTGCATAAACGCAGCATGCCGGTGATCATCGATATGCTGATGCCGGCATCGGGCGATGCCTATGCCGATATCGCGGCGGCGACGCTGGCACCCTATCACCAGCCCTTCGCCGATGCGGGGCTGGTGATCAGGCCCCGTCCCTGGAATCTGGGGTGCGATTTGAGCCCGGGTGGCGGGGCGGCGACGCTGGCGCTGTTTGCCTGGGGGTATCACACCCGGGTCGATCAGTGGCTGGCGATGCTGCAGTCCTGGCCGGCGGGGGCATTGTTGCTCAACCGGCCTGACCTGCTCGCCTGGAATACGCGCAAGACCTATCTGGCAGAACTGGCGGCAAAGGGCATTCCGATCGTGCCCAGCCTGTTCTGCGACGCGGATTCGACGACGATTGACGCTGCTTTTGATCATTTTGGCGTCGAAATGCTGGTGGTAAAGCCGCAAATCTCTGCCGGAAGCTATCAAACTGTTCGCATTTCGCGCGGTATGGCGGTGAATTTCCTGCCCGACGCGATCATTCAGCCGTTCGTGGCGTCAGTGGGGGATGAAGGCGAACTGTCTATCTTTTTCATCGGCGGCAGCTTCAGCCATGCCGCCCGCAAAGTCGCCAAGGCCGGGGAGTTTCGCGTCCAGCCGCAATTTGGCGGGGTGTTCACGCCGCTGGTGCCCTCGCCAGAGGCACTGGCGGTGGCAACGCAGGCGGTGGACGCGTTGCCCGTCGCGCCGCTCTATGCCCGGGTCGATCTGCTCCATCTTGCCGATGGCACGCTGGCGCTGATCGAGCTGGAAGCGATCGAGCCAGATCTTTACCCCGATATCGACCCCGCCGTCCCCGCCCGGCTTGCCGCGGCGGTGCTGGCCGCGATCAATAATCCTTCGATACCCGGATGTTAGCGCTTTGCCGGCCCAGTGTTGAGATGGTCGACAGGATGGAGAGCCAGCGGGTTACCTGAAATTCCACCTGCGTTGCCGAATAACCCTGCCCGTCGCTGATGATCTCTGCGTACAGCTTGCGGGTGATGAACTTGCCCGCCGCAACCGATGTGGTTCGCCCGACATTGGTATCGGCGGGCAGGATGCGCAGCCGATCAAGCCCGGCCACCCGGCGCAGCGCATTGATGGGGTTCAGCCCCTTGCCCCCGCCCTGCAGCGAGGCAACGGCGGCGGCAAGCTGCAACGCCTCTGGCGCGGACAGGTTGGTAATGGATGTGCCGAACAGCAACCGCGACAACAGCTCGTCCTGCGGCAGCGCGGGGACGCTGGCAAAGCTGATTTCCGGGCGGATCGCGGGACCAGTAACGCGAATGGTGGCGGACAGCCCGGTGGTATCGGCATTCGCAGCGATATCGATCGAGGGGTTGGCGGGGGTTTCCCCGGCAAAGCGGATGACGCCGCGATCAATTTCAAACTCGCGACCCGAAAATTCATAATATCCGCGCACGATATCAGCGCGGCCCGTGATCGCCGGGCTATCAAGCGCACCGCCAATCTGAAGATCGGCAGACCATTCGCTGGTCAGCCCCAGCCCGGTTACCCGCACGCCGCTGGCAGCACGCGCCCGCACGTCCAGCCGCCAGGGGGCAGCGGGGCGATCATCATCGTCGGACGATCCTTCGGGCAGGTTGATTTCGCGAATATTGAGCACCGGCACCGCATTCGCCGCCAGCGCCTGCCCCAGCCGGTATCGGCTGGCGTTGAGCACCACATCGCCGCCAATCACCCCACCTGCGCCGTCAGACCGGATCGTCAGCGGGCCGGTGACCGTCGCGGCGATATCGTCCCGGTTGATGATCAGCGCGTTGGCGGCCTGCAGCTTCAGGTCGATGCCATAGCCGTTGACGGCAGCGAAATCGAAACTGCCACTGCCCGTCACGCGCCCGCCCTTGCCGGCGTCTGCTGCAAAGCTTGTGAAGCTCAATTGCGATCCGTTGAAGGTGCCGGCCGCATCAACGCTGGTCAGCACCGTACCCGTGATCGCACTTTCCAGCCGCGCGCCCTTGGCACGCAGCACGCCCCGGATGCGGGGATCGTTCACCTTGCCGCCCAGATCGGCTGCAATCGCAACAGGGCCGGACAAATCGAACAATTCCAGCCCGG
>JBBQDD010000299.1:0-3056 GCA_038319335.1 Sphingomonadales bacterium | reverse complement strand
ATGATGCCCAGCGCACGCGCTTCCTGGCGAGCGAAGGCTATACCGTGCTCCGTTTCTGGAACAACGATGTGCTCGGCAACATCGAAGGCGTCCTCGCGCAGATCGCCGAATCCCTCTCCCAGCGGGAGAGGGAGGGAGCCGCGCAGCGGCGGAAGGGTGAGGGCGATGGACATTTACAAGGGCACCCCAACCGGCGCAGTCATGCGCGCCCGCACGCTCCGTCGAAACATGACCGATGCGGAGAAGAGCTTGTGGAAGGCGCTTCGGGAAGGTTTTCCGCACATCAAATTCCGCAAGCAGGTGCCAATCGGCCCCTATATCGCTGATTTTCTGAGCTACGGTGCCCGGATGATTGTCGAGGCTGATGGCGGCCAGCATGGCGATGCCGCTGCGCAGGCTTATGATGCCCGGCGCACACGCTTCCTGGCGAGCGAAGGCTATACCGTGCTCCGCTTTTGGAACAACGATGTGTTGAACAACATCGAAGGCGTTCTGATGCAAGTTAACGAATCCCTCGCCCGCAGGGAGAGGGAGGGAGCTCGCAAGGGCGAGGGCGCGGCCCGCATCGCGCCGCCCTCGCCCTGTCAGCCGGTCGCGGTCAAAAGAGCAAAGCCATGCCCGTAACCCCAACCATCAATGCGGCTGCAGTCGAAGACGTTTACGACGGATATGGCGCGTGGAAGGATTGGTCTGCGCATAATTTCATGCGCGTAACGGCGCAGCAGCGTGCCTATTTTGCCGATGAATTGCGCGGTACGCCCCTGGCAGGCCGCGATGTGCTGGAAATCGGCTTTGGCAGCGGCGCGTTTCTGGCCTGGGCGAAGGATCAGGGCGCAACGCTGTACGGCACAGAGGCATTGCCGGCAGCGCGCGACCAAGCCGAGGCGGCAGGCGTTACCATCCTGCCGCTCGATCTGGCGCAGGCGCTGCCCCATCATCCCGCGCGTTTTGCGGCCATCGTCGCGTTTGACGTGATTGAGCATCTGACGATCGCCGAAAACCAGACCTTGCTTGATCAGGTCGCAGTGCTGCTGGCCGATCACGGGTTGTATGTCGCGCGTTTCCCCAACGGCCAAAGCCCGCTGGGTCGGGTGCATCAATATGGCGACATGACCCACCGTTCGGTGCTGTCCGCCGGGATCATGTCGCAGCTGGTGGCAGGGCGGCCGTTTGACGTCGTCCATCTCGGCAACCAGGCCCCGTCTCGCGCCGCTGGCCTGCGACGGATGGGGTCGATGGCACGCAATCTGGCGCAGCGGCTGGTCGAAACCGCGATGGCCAAGCTGTACGGGATGTCAGCGCCGCTTGGCCCCAATAGTGTGACCGTGCTTCGCCGCAAGCCGCGGGGGCTGGCGTAACATGAGCTATGCCCCGTCCCAACCAGCAACGTCGTTGGCAGTCACGTTGCGGGCGAGCGATAATCATCGCCCGCCCGCACGAACGCCGGCAGGATCATTTTTCCTCTTCGAACGTCACTGCAACATCGGCGTTCGCGCTCAGCCGCACTGCGTCGCCCTCGACATCGGCGACCAGGCCGAGCGGGATGAAATGGTGATGGTCGCCGTGCGGCCCGCTATGCGTTTTGGTCAGCTTGATGCGCTCGCCCTTGATATGGTCGACCGTACCAACGGGCACGCCGTCTGCACCAATCACGCGCATATGTTCCTTGATGCGATCCTTGATCGGGTGGTCGTGGGACATGGGTGTTCCTCCGTGGTGATGCCCCCTCAACGCGCTGCCATGCGTTTCGATGCATGTCCGCCACCATCGTTGAGGAATTGAACCATGCAGCCCATGCCCCCATTCCGCCGCCTGCCATTCCACCACCTGCCCACCGCCGCGATGCTGCTGCTGCCGCTCGCGCTCGCCGGGTGCGCGCATCAGGTGAGCAGCGCGGTGGAGCCGGGTGCGCCAGGCTTTCTGCTCGGGCTGTGGCACGGGTTCATCTTTCCCGTGGCCGCGATCCTGTCGATCTTCATGCCTGATGTTGCCGTCTATGCAGTGCCGAACAATGGCGGCTGGTATGATTTCGGCTATTTCATCGGCGTCGTCTTTCTGGGCGTCGGCGCGCGCGGCACCCGCAAAGTGTATGTTGACCGCACCGTGATCCGGCGGGAACGCGCATGAACCGCGTGCTCGCCTTGGCCACGCCGCCCGCCATCATGGCCAGCGTCGCTGCGGTGTCGGGCCTTTTGGCCGTATTCGTGGTTACCCGTGCCGGGGCTACCGATCAGGGCCGCTATGCCAAGCGGATTGCCGGCACGATGCTGGCGACGCTGGCGTTGATGCTGGGCGTTTTCGCCTATGCCCTATGGACCTGGAGTACCGTGATTTGACCAATGCATTTGATCTGTTCGGAGTCATCATCGGCCTGAATATCGTTTATGGTGGCTGGGTGGTGGGCTTCATCGCCGGATCGCCCAAGGGATTGTCCGCCGGCACGCCGCCTGCCCCAGCCGATCGGGCTGGCCGCCGCGCGATGGGCCTGGCGCTGATCGCACTGGGTGCCGCCTATTCGCTGTTCAGCCTGTATCGTTTGCTCTGATCCGCCTCCCCTCTGTTGTTTCTTGTGTAGGAAAGTACCGCCCATGTCCCTTCTCGAAGCCCGCAAAGCCTATAAGCCCTTCGAATATCCCTGGGCTTATGAGTTCTGGAAGCGCCAGCAGCAGATCCACTGGATGCCAGAGGAAGTGCCACTGGGTGAGGATTGCCGCGACTGGGCGCAAAAGATCAGCGAGCATGAGCGCAACCTGCTGACGCAGATTTTCCGCTTTTTCACCCAGGCCGATATCGAGGTGCAGGATTGCTACCACGACAAATATGGCCGCGTGTTCAAGCCCACCGAAATCAAGATGATGCTGACCGCGTTCAGCAACATGGAAACGGTGCACATCGCCGCGTACAGCCATTTGCTTGACACCATCGGCATGCCCGAAAGCGAATATGGCGCCTTCCTCGAATATAGCGAGATGAAGGACAAGCATGATTATCTGAAGAACTTCGGCGTCGACAGCGATGCCGATATTGCCCGCACGCTGGCGATGTTTGGCGGCTTT
>JBBQDD010000298.1:0-3065 GCA_038319335.1 Sphingomonadales bacterium | reverse complement strand
GGGCTTCAATCCACCTGGCGCCCGCCGCGGTGGGGCACCCCCCCCACCCCCGGCCCCTCCCCTAAAGGGGAGGGGTGGAAGCGGATGACCCCGCCGCCCCTAACCCTGCCGCCCAGGCCTCCAGCAGCGCATCGCGGCTGCGCAGCCCCAGCGCGGGCAGCGCGTGGTTGACGACATAGGTTGCCCCCGAATGCCGGTTTTCCCACATCGCCTGGTGCGCCTCTGGCAGGCCCTCCCACGGCACCACCTCCGGCTCGGTCACCTCCAGCAGGCCCGCGGCGATCATGTCGTTCATCCGCGCAACCTCGAACGCGTTGCACAGATGCGTGCCCAGAATCGACGCGGTTGGCATCAAAATCTGGCGCTGGCGGGTCCACACCTGCGGCGCGTAGAAGGTGAAGCGCTGCCCGGCCAAATCCTCGGCAAAGATCACCCGGCCCGTAAACGGCTTCACCAGCGATGTGGAAACGCCCAGCGTATCCTGCCCCGCGCGCTCAAAGATCAGGTCGGGCGCGCCGCGCGGATTATCCGGCGATCGCAGGATTTTGCCGACGGCATTGCCGAACGGCTTCATCACCCGGTCCTGATAATCACGCACCGCCGCCTTGAATGGTTCGATATCCACCTTGGCATCGGGCAGGCGCGGCATCGTATCGGGCCACAGGAAATTCGCGCCTTCCCGGCGGCGGATCGCCTCAAGGCTGACGATGCCCTCGATCGCATCCTCAAGCCCCAGCGATTGCAGGAACTCACGCTGGCCATCGGTGGTGGTGGCGACCACGCTGCGCGCGTTGAATCGCCGTGCGGCCTCAATCATTTCAAGCCCGGTTTCGTCGAGCAGCTCGGTCGATCCGGGGCCGTAATAGATCAGCACCGCCTCGCCGCCGCGCAAAGCGGCCTTGCGCAACCTGGCCTCGGGCGTCGCCGATCCCGGCTTGCCCATGAAGCTGAAATGATAGCCCGATGACGCGCCGTAAAACGCCAGCGTGCCGCCTTGCGCCAACAACTGGAAACTGCGCGGAAACGCGGTTTCGCCGGCATGGCTGACGACGTAATCCGCCAGCTTGCCGTCATTCAGCGCTTCATATTCGGCGATCAGCGGCGCGCCCGCCGCCTCCCATGCCCGCGCTTCGGCTGCATCCTCCGGCACCGTGGTGAACAGATCGGCAAAGCGCGCATCCTTGCGGTCGATCGCCCCCACCGCGCCCTGTTGCTGGGTAATGAACGCCGCCCGCGCGGGGCTGGAGACAAGCCCCGTCACCTGCAGGCCCGTCCGCACCGAACTGCGCAATGCGTCCAGCCCGGTGCCGGTCGCGGCCCCCTCGACAAACAATGTCTTGCCGGGGGCGATCTGCAATGTCGTGAACAGGCACCGCGAAATCGTGCCCAGGTTAAGCACATAGCTGCCCGCCTGTTCCAGCGTCAGATCGGGCGGAATGCTGTGCATCTGCGGCGCCTGCACCGTCAAAAACTGCGCATGGCTGCCCGTTTCGGTCTCATACCCCTGGATGGAAAAGCCTGCATACATCGGGTCATTGCCGACTTGGGGGCTCAGCAGATCATTGGTGCCGGAATAGACGGTCACCATGTCGCCCACCTTCACCCGACCCTGCGCGCGGGTTTCGCTGCCCAGGGCCGCCACCAGCGCGATGCCGCCCGAACCGGTGGTCTGCACATCCTCCTCATGGCTGTCGAACGGCGATACGGGAATGCCGGTCAGCGCCCAGATATCGTTGAAGTTCACCTCGCTGGTCAGCATGTAGAGCAACGCCTCGTTCGGCGCAGGCTCCGGCACCTTGACGATCAGTTCCCGCTCATGGCTTGCGGGCGGGCCGAAGCGGGGGGCGCCGGTTTCCGCATCGCGGGTTATGCCGAAAGCATATTGCCACGCCGGTATCTTGCTGACCCCGGGGAAGAACGGCGCGCCGACCGGCAGCAACTCACCCGCTGCCTTCAGCTGGTCACCGCGCGGCCCGTGTTCGTCGTCGATCCACACCCCGTCGCGGCGCACCGGTAGCGGCGGGCTCACCTTGTCCATGAACTGGCGAATGCCGGTCTTGCCGCCCTCCGGGTCGATGATGGCCTCGGCAAACAGCGTCGCCTCGCGCGCCAGCCCTGCTGCCATGCCCTGTTCCAGCCCGGTGCGCACAGCCTCCAGCGCACGCTTGCCCGCCGTCTCGCGCCCGGCCCAGGCGAGCTGGCGCTGGATGCGCTGCAGGAAATCATCCTGCATCACCGTATCGAGGTCGATCGCGGCGGGTGCCTCCCACCGCGCTGTCGCCGCCCGACGTTCGGCAAAGGCTGCACCCAGCGGGCTGGCCGCCCCGTCCTGCACATAGGCACGCACGGCAGCATGGGCCTCTGCCAGCGCGTCCGTCGATCCATCAACCAGCGTATCGATCAGCCCGATCGCGCTCGCGGCCGCCGCATCGATGCTGCGCCCGCCCAAAATCAGGTCCAGCGCATCGCGCACCCCGTCTGCGCCCCGCCCTTCGGCCAGCAAACGCGGCAGTCGCTGCGTGCCGCCATAGCCGGGCAACAATCGCAGCCGAATTTCGGGCTGGCCAAAACGCGCGGTCGATTCAGCGATCCGGTAATGGCACGCCAGCGCAAATTCCATGCCGCCGCCCAGCGCGACGCCCTGCACCGCCGCGATGCACGGCTTGTCCATCATCTCGATCTTGCGAAACGCCAGCTGCGCATTGTTGGGCAGCACCATCGCTTCATCGAACGAGTGGATTTCCTCCAGCATCTGGCGGATATCCGCGCCTGCCACGAACGATGCCGTACCCTGGCCGGTGAACACCACCGCGATCACATCATCCTTGCGCGACAGGTGATCGACCACGGTCACCAGTTCATCGATCGCACGTTCGTTCAACGCATTGACGGGCGGATTGGTGACGGTGACGGTCGCGACCCGCTTGCCCGGCGCGACATGGTTATACTGCACCAGGAAATAGCGATTGCGCTCAAACAGCGACTGTTCTTCGGATAGCCGCTGCTGGCGCTGCCAATCGACGATCACCGTTTTCAGCTCGACCAGCGATTCCGGGTTCCGCAGC
>JBBQDD010000297.1:0-3068 GCA_038319335.1 Sphingomonadales bacterium | reverse complement strand
CATCAGTCCGTACTGTTGCCGCCGCTGCAACCGCGAGTGTGCTGGCTGCTACCATGCTCGCGTCACCTGCATTGGCGACTGCCACGCCAAGCACCGGTTCGGTGACCAATGCAGAGGCACCGGCACCGCAGGCCGCCGCTGCACCGCGCGGTGAAGCCCGCGCCGACCCCCGTCGCTATTGCGTCGTATCGGAGCAAACAGGATCGCGCATTCCCCGTCGCAAATGCTTGTCGCGCGCCGAGTGGGCCGCGCGGGGCCTGGACGTCGACCATCCCAACGATTGATTGCCGACCCAGTCAGCGCCTGCCGTGACGGATTGCCCCCCGTCGCGGCAGGCGCCGGACACGGCAGGACCTATAAGGGCCGGTGATAGATCTGGTATTCGCGGTTCACCTGCCCGTTGAGGGTTTCGGCGATGGAGCGCATCCCTTGGTTGTCATCCAGAATCCAGCCGATTTCGCCGCGCACCGCGCCATAGTTTTTCACCGATTCCCGGCGGATATACTCGATCATCATGAACGCCAATTGGCTCGCCATGCGTGATGCCTGGAGCTCCTTCAAAACGCCCATTAACGGCACACGCATCGTGCGGACCTGTGGCTTTCGCAGCCATAGCAACAGCTTGGCCCAGCCAAAGGGCAGCAGCGACCCTTTCAGCGGTGCAATCGCCTCGTTGAGATCAGGCAGCGTGATCATGAAGGCGACTGGCTTGCCGTCCAGTTCGGCGATCATGATCAGGTCTTCGAAAACGATCGGCTTCAGTTTTTTGCCAACATCATCGATTTCCGGCTGGGTGAGCGGCACGAAGCCCCAATTGTCAGACCAGGCATCATTCAGAATATGCACGATCAGCGCGGCTTCATCGGCAAATCGCTTCTTGTCGACGGGCCGGATGCGGATGCGCGGATTTTTTTCGCCCGACGCGATGATCCGTTGCACGAGTGGCGAGAAATCATTCCTGATATCAAGATCATATGTCATCAATTTTTTGAGCGGCAGATATTCCGCGCCCTCGATCCAGGCCTGATAACGGGCAGGGTGATGCCCCATCATCACCGTTGGCGCATGATCATGCCCCTTCACGAGCAGCCCGGGTTCTTCCCAGATCGACAGGCTGACCGGGCCAACCGCGCGCGTCATCCCCTGTTTGCGCAGCCAATCCTCTGCCGTGTTGATCAGCGCGCGGGCCACGGTGGCGTCGGTCGCCTCGAACAGTCCCCAAAACCCCGTGCCGGGGCCAAAGCCCCGATCGACCGGCATCTCCAGCGCAAGCTCATCGATATGCGCGGAGATGCGCCCGACGGGCTTGTCCCCCCGCGTAGCGATGAACAGTTGCGCGCGGGCATGGCTGAACCAGCCGTTTTTCTTTGGATCGATCGTCCCCGCGACCTCGCTGCGCAGCGGCGGCACCCAATGCGGATCGTCGCTGTTGAGCGTATAGGCGATCTCGATAAACGCCTTGAGATCTGCGTTGCTGTTGACCGGGCGAATCGCGAGTGGATTGCTTGCCAAGGTATCGGCCCCCGTGGAGAATGAGTGTGCGACAAAGCAGGAGCAGTCCGGCGTTCGCTGGCGCGTGTCAAGCCGCCGCCCGTCACGACAGGGGCTGGCATCGCCACCATGCTGCCATTATTTTGGGCCAATGCATCATCATATGACCCAAGCTGTTTCCCTTGATCGGCGCGAGGCCGACCCTGTCGATGTTCGCGCGCCGGCCGCTGCGACCACGCCTGCCGCGCCGCGCATCGCCGATGACATGGCGATGCTGCGCACGGCCGCCGAGCTGACGCGCGACCTGAATGCGCCGCGCCCGGCGATTTACTGGACCGACATGATCCTGTCGGTGGTGATCGGCTATGCCGCGCTCGCCGCCGCGATTGCGGTGACGTCGCCTGCATTGGCGGTAGGGGCAGGGGTGGTCGCGGTGCTCGCGCTGTACCGCGCGGGCAGCTTCATCCACGAATTGACGCATATCAAGCACAGCGCCGTGCCGGGCTTCCGCCTCGGCTGGAACCTGCTGGTGGGGGTGCCGCTGCTGGTGCCATCGTTCATGTATGAAGGCGTGCACAGCCTGCACCATGCCCGCACGCGATATGGCACCAGCGAAGACCCGGAATATCTGCCGCTCGCGCTGATGAAGCCATGGTCGCTGCCGCTGTTCATCGCCGCATCGCTGCTCGCGCCGATTGCGCTGATGTTCCGCTTTGCCGTGCTGACGCCACTGGCCGCGCTGTTCCCCGCCGTGCGCCACAAGGTGGTGACGCGGATGTCGGCATTGTCGATCAACCCCGCATTCGAACGCCGCCTGCCCGAAGGCGAACTGGCCCGCCAATGGCGCTGGCAGGCAGCCGCGTGCAGCGTGTTCGCGATTGCGCTGCTGGCGGGCGTTGCATCGGGCGTGGTGCCGCTGCGCGGGTTCCTGATTTTCCTCGCGGTCGCATCTGCCGTGGCAGTGATCAACCAGGTGCGCACCCTGGTGGCGCATCTTTGGGAGAATGAGGGCGAGGCGTTGACCGTCACCGCCCAATATCTCGACACCGTCAACGTGCCCCCGCCCGCGCTGCTGCCCGTGCTTTGGGCCCCGGTTGGCCTGCGCTATCACGCGCTGCACCACCTGATCCCCGGCCTGCCATACCACGCGCTGGCAGAGGCGCATCGGCGACTGGCAGCGGCGCTGGACGGGCAATCACCCTATCACCGCGCGAACTACCCCGGCCTGCCCGGACTGGTGCGCCGGATCGTGGTGAGCACGATGACGGTGGGCGGAGCGCGCTGACGCTGCGGGCGGTGTGAGCTTTGAGGCGTTGTGTGGCGTGTTCGGTGATGCTGAAGATCACGGGGCATCTGGGAAAAATCAGCTGCCGCTGCTGAAATTTGTTGAGGGCTACGTGACGGGTATCGCAGCAGTTGCGGTTATTCAGCGCTTTGGGTTCTGAAGTGCTCGACCCAGTTCCAGCGCGAGCAGCCGGCTGTCAGGGTCGTTCAGCTCACCGTTTAGATAGCCAATTTGCCGACGCATCCCTTGCTGGCGCATCGACTTGGGCATCGCTGCGATAGCGACGTACATC
>JBBQDD010000296.1:0-3078 GCA_038319335.1 Sphingomonadales bacterium | reverse complement strand
GCCGCCATTCGCGCCGGTGTTGTTCGTCGTCGTGCCGCCGCCGTTGACCACAATCGTGCCGCCGCCAACCGGGAAGGACTGCGCGCCTGCCGAAGTCGCCGTCAGCGCAATGCCAACCAGCGCGCTGGAGCCGAGCAGCGCATGCCGCCGCCAGCCTGCAGAGCGGAGCGCCGCACCCTGATTCGATACAACGGAACCTGCCGACGCGCCTGCGTCGTTGATCGAATTCGTCATGCGGAAATGCCCCAAGAAAAAAGTAACCTGCGTTACCATTCACGGGCGGGTGCCCATAAAACACTGGTAAACAGGTCGTTTCCCTTACGACACACTGCGGCGAAGGACATTGAACGAGCGTATCGAATACTTGTATAATCGTAACAGCCCCACTGCCACCCGTGCCGTTTTGGGGCATCGCCCAAAGCCGGGGCGTTCCCGGCGTTGAGGCGGTTTTGCGCAGGGTGCCCCGTGCCGCGAGGCTAGTTCACCCCAACCTCGTCACCCCCGCGCAGGCGGGCGACCAGCACCGGTACGCGGGGGAGATGGTTTCCCGCCTGCGCGGGAATGCCGGTGCAGAGTGAAGCTTGGGTGCCGATCGTTGCACTCGCGAGATGGAGGCGAAACCTGCGCTGTTGACGGCCCCTTAGTCGAGCAGAACCGTTCCCGTCCTGGATTTATAATCCTGTTTCGGGTCCACGCCCAGCATCATCTTGATGCCCGCCATCATGCTGGAGCCATCCAGCCAGATTTCCGCCCGTTCCGCGTCCAGCCGCAGCAGCGCCAGCTTGGGATCATCCTGGCCATCATACCAGGCGGCGACGAACGGGTTCCACAACCGGTCAATCACCGCGCGATCATTGTCCAGCACCAGCCGGCCATGGACGGTCGCAAACAGATCATGCCCCTTTGACGCGAACGTGGCGATCGCTCGGTCGCCCTTTGGCAGGCCCTGGACGACGCCATTGTCTACGGATGTGAAGAACCAGATCGGCGCACGATCATCCTCAAACTGGCCGGTCATCGGGCGGGCATGGCCGTCCTCCACCCCGTCCAGCCCCAGCATCATCGTGCGATCAGATGCCAGTGCCTTCCAGAATTTTGCTTCGAGTTCTTGGCCGGTAGCCATGGTGCGATCTCCAGTGAATTGCAGGGCTTAAACCGGTGAGCGCCATCGCGGTTCCGCACGCCGCCAGCGCGCCAATCGTTCTGGGGGAACCGTTTCAGCGGTGATATTGTTCTGGAACGATGACTGATCGTCCGCTCGATTGCCTGATCATTGGCGGTGGCCCGGCGGGGTTGACCGCTGCGATTTACCTTGCCCGGTTTCACCTGAATGTCCGCGTGGTCGATCGTGGCGGCGGGCGCGCGCGCATGATACCGCGCACCCATAATCACGCCGGTTTCCCGCACGGCATTGCGGGCAATGATCTGGTCGACCGGATGGCACATCAGGCACGGCAATATGGCGCGACCATCGCCGATGGTGCGGTGACCGCGCTCGCGCCAAACCCCGATGACAGGCTGGCCGCGACGATCAACGGCAACCCTGTCATCGCGCGAGCCGTTTTGCTGGCGACCGGCGTCACCAATATTGCGCCCGCAATGCCCCGGGCTTTGCATGACGATGCGCTCGCGCGCGGGCTGCTGCGCTATTGCCCGGTCTGCGACGGTTTCGAGGTGACGGATCGGCGGGTGGCAGTGATCGGCACCGGCACGCATGGTGCGCGTGAGGCGCTGTTCCTGCGCGGCTTCACCCGCGATATCACGCTGATTGCCGAGCGCGGGGCGCATGAACTGTCAGCGAAGGATCGCACCGATCTGGAGGCGGCGGACGTGACATTGGTCGACGGGCCGGTATCGGCATATGCGATCCTTGACGATATGCTGCACCTGACGCTGCCGGGCGGCGACGCTGCGTTCGCCAGCATCTATCCCGCGCTGGGCAGCATCATCCATGCCGATCTGGCGGTGATGGCGGGGGCCGGCACGACGGACGAGGGATGCGTGATCGTCGATGCGCACCAGCGCACCAGCATTCCCCAGCTATATGCCGCCGGCGACGTGGTGATCGGGCTTGACCAGATCAGCAATGCGATGGGCCAGGCTGGCGTTGCGGCGACCACGATCCGCAACGATCTTGCCGCGAAAGCCCCGATAAGGCGCTGACGTACAAAAGTTTTTCGACAGCAGGTGACATCGGGATTTGCAGAACGTATAAAGAACATATGTCGCAACTTGATGTCCGGCAAAAGCTGGCAATTCTGGCGGATGCCGCCAAATATGATGCTTCCTGCGCGTCCTCGGGCACCGCCAAGCGGCATTCCCGCGATGGCAAGGGGTTGGGATCGACCGAGGGAATGGGCATTTGTCACGCCTATGCGCCCGATGGCCGCTGCATCTCGCTGTTGAAGATTTTACTGACCAACAGCTGCGTGTTCGACTGCCATTATTGCATCAACCGCAAAAGCTCCAACGTGCGGCGCGCGCGGTTTACCGCCCGCGAAGTCGTTGATCTGACGATCGCTTTTTACAAACGTAACTATATCGAGGGGCTGTTCCTGTCGTCGGGCATCATCGGCAGCGCCAACTACACGATGGAGCAATTGGTGGAGGTGGCGCGCAGCCTGCGCGAGGACCACCAGTTTCGCGGCTATATCCACTTGAAGACCATTCCCGATGCTGATCCCGCATTGGTGGCCGCCGCGGGGCTGCATGCCGACCGTGTCTCGATCAATGTCGAACTGCCGACGATATCGGGGTTGAAACGCCTCGCACCGGAGAAATCGGCGGACCGGATCGCGGGAGCGATGGGCGCGATGAAGACGTCGATCCTCGATGCCCGCGATGCCGGCAAGCGCTATAAATCAGCCCCGCGCTATGCCCCGGCAGGCCAATCCACCCAGATGATCGTCGGGGCGGATGCCGCCACCGATGCCGATATCGTCCATCGCGCCAGCGGGCTGTATGATGCGTTCGGCATGCGGCGGGTATATTACTCGGCCTTTTCCCCCATCCCCGATGCCAGCGCGATCCTGCCGCTGAAGCGCCCGCCGCTGATGCGCGAGCACCGGTTGTATCAAT
>JBBQDD010000295.1:0-3139 GCA_038319335.1 Sphingomonadales bacterium | reverse complement strand
CGATTACCCCCGAAGACCTGCTGATCGAAGGACAAACCGCATGAAATACCGCACGCTTGGCGCTGATCTGTCGGTGTCCGCACTTGGCCTGGGCCTGATGCCGATGGCGGGGGTTGGCCCTGCGATGTACGGCGCGGCGACCGAGGCGGAAAGCATCGCCACCATCCACCGCGCGATCGACCTGGGCGTGACCTTTTTCGACACAGCAGAAGTGTACGGCCCCCTGCTCAACGAAGAACTGCTGGGTCGGGCAATCAAGGGCAAGCGTGACGGCCTGGTGATCGCCACCAAATTCGGCTTCCGGTTTGAAGATGGCCGGATGACCGGGGTTGACGGCACCCCCGCCAATGCGCGCCGCGCGGTGGAAGGATCGCTGAAGCGGCTGGGCATCGACACTATTGATCTGTTCTACCAGCACCGCGTCGACCCCAAGGTGCCGATTGAGGAGACCGTGGGCGGGATGGCCGAGCTGGTGAAGGAGGGAAAGGTGCGCCACCTTGGCCTGTCCGAAGCAGGGGCCAACACGCTGCGCCGCGCCGTCGCCGTTCACCCCATCGCCGCATTGCAAAGCGAGTACTCGCTGTGGGAGCGCGATGTGGAGGAGGATATTTTGCCTACCGCCCGCGCCCTTGGCATCGGCTTTGTACCCTATTCGCCGCTGGGCCGCGGGTTCCTGACCGGGCAGATCACGTCGCGCGATGAATTGCCAGCAGGCGATTACCGGCTGAACGATCCACGTTATTCGGCAGAGAATTTTGCGATCAACATGGCGCTGGTTGCCGTGGTGCAACGGATCGCGGCGGCACATGCGGTGAGCGCCGCGCAGATCGCCCTCGCCTGGCTGCTCGCGCAAGGGGGCGATATCGTGCCGATCCCCGGATCAAAGCGCCGGGTAACGCTGGAGGACAGCATGGGCGCCGTTAACGTGGCGCTGAGCGCGCAGGATCTCGCTGATCTGGACGAAGCCGCACCGCGCGGCGGCACCGCTGGCCCGCGTTACGGCGAGCGGATGATGGCGATGGTTCGGCTTTAGAATCGAAGCGCCATGCCGTCACCCCAGCGAAAGCTAGGGTCTCAAGCAATTGGCGCGCACACCGCAAAAGACCCCAGCGTTCGCCGGGGTGACGGATTTGGATGGGCGGGACTGCGGGACTGGGACTGCGGGACTGGGACTGCGGGACTGAGACCGGAAGAGCGTGGGAGTGGACCTACCCCACCCAGCGCCAGATGCCGGCCGCAATCCCCGCCATGGGGATATGCGCCCAGGTTGCCGCCAGCCAGATCACCACGCCGCCTGCCAGATCATGTGGGCGAAACCCGCCGAACGATGCCTTGCCCGCGGCGATCGCCGCAAACGGCCAGTATCCGCTGCGCTTTTCCCAGACGTGCCATAGTTCGGGCACAAGCACGCGCTTCTTGGCGTCCTGCAATGCGGCCCCGACCAGCGCGAGCGTGGCGATGGCGGCACACAGGATGATGTTGGCGGCGACCGGATACACCAGCACATGCGCCGTGCTCCACAGCGCGAACGACCACATCATCGGGTGACGGGTTATGGCAAACACGCCGCGTGCCTTTTCCGGCGCCTTGGCCGCCGGGCCGGGCAGCGCCGGGTTACCGATCAACGATCCGACCAGCAGGATGCTTGCGACAAGCATGATGATGCTGGCGACAATCCACAGCCCGTCGCCGACATCCCACAGCATCGGTGTGACGGGCGCTGCCTTATAGGCATTGGCGGTCCACCCCAGCGTCGCAAATGCCGCCAGCGCATAGGCGATCGTGAAGCCGCCATTGCCCAGCATTTTCACCAGCGGCGCGCGCAGCGGATGCGACAGCAGGAAATGGCTGCCCACAAAGGATGCCGCCGCCACCGCGACCATGGTCGTTCCGTCCATCACTTCGTTCCCCCGTCAGCGTGCTGCCCGATGATCTACTGAACGCCGTGCATCCATTTCTTCAGCGGGAAGGACAGCAGCAATAGCACCACACCCAGCGCGATCGAAATTTCCGAAATGGTGGTGAACACGCCGACATAGGTATCCAGGCTGACCTTCAGGTTGGTCACCTGCCCGCCAACCGTTTCAACGCTGGCGAACTGCGCGACGATGCCCGCGACATATTGGGCGACCGCAATCGACAGGAACCACACGCCCATCATTAACCCCACGATCCGCGCGATCGACAGCTTGGTGATCATGGAAAGGCCAACCGGCGAGATGCACAATTCGGCAATCGAGTGGATCAGGTACAGCCCCGCCAGCCACCACAGCCCGACCTTGTAATCAGCGCCCGCAAATTGCGACCCCCAGACCAGGAACAGGAAGCCAAGACCCACGCTGACCAGCGCGATGCCGAACTTTATGGGGATCGTCGGCTCCACTCCGCGCTTTGCCATGCTGTTCCACATAACGCTGAACAGCGGCGCGAGCATCACGATGAACAGCGCGTTGAAAAACTGCGTCTGTCCGGCGGAGATGGAAAACCAGCCGAACACCGACAAATCGGTATTGCGATCGGCAAACAGCGTCAGCGACGATCCGGCCTGTTCGAACAGCGTCCAGAACACGGTGTTGAACGTGATCAGCACCATCGCTGCCAACATCATCTGAAATTCCTGGCGCGATCCCTTCACGAACGACCAGCCAAGAATGCCCGGCACGCTGACCAGGAAGGTGCCGAACATGATCTTGCCCATCACCGGCAGGCCCAGGAAGTAACCGACAATGCCCGATCCTTCGGCAGGCGGCACATAGCTCATCAAATTGGTGAACAAGAACCACACGACCGGGATCATCAGGATGGCGCCTGCATAGATAAACAGATCGCGGTTTGCCGGGGCATCTGCCGGGCGATCGCCGATGCCATCGAGCTTGCCGCCGTCGAACTGGATCAACAGCCACGATACCATCATGCCCGCCGCCGCCAGCGCAAAGCCGGCCCACCAGCCAAGCCCGCCCCAGCTGCCCATGCCAACCGCCAGCAGCGGGCACAGGATTTGTGAGAACAGCGATCCCAAATTGATGCCCATGTAGAAAATCGTGAAGCCCGCATCGCGGCGGCGATCACCCTGCGCATAGAGCGCGCCGACCATGGTTGAGATGTTGGGCTTAAAAAAGCCATTGCCGATGGTGACGAG
>JBBQDD010000294.1:0-3148 GCA_038319335.1 Sphingomonadales bacterium | reverse complement strand
AACCCACGCTGGGGCCGACAATGGCGTTCACGCGCGAAACGCTTGGCCGAATCGGTGGGTTCTCTGGCTTCGCCGATGTGCTGGCCGATGATTATGAAATGGGGGCCGCGGTGCGGGCACTGGGCCTGCGCACGGTGCTGCCGCCTTTCTACATTACCCATGGCTGTTCCGAATCGAGCCTGAGCGCGCTGGTGCGGCACGAAATGCGCTGGACCGTCACCATTTTCCGGATCGATCCGGCGGGATTTGCCGGCAGCGCTGTGGTCCACACGCTGGCGATCGCGCTGATCGGGGCGGCGATCAGCGGCTTTTCGGGGGCTGGCCTGGCGGTGCTCGGCGGGGCATTTGCCTCGCGCGCATTCGTCAAATGGCGGATGGACCTGGCGTCCGGCACCGTCTCTGGTCCGCTCTGGCTGGTGCCATTTCGAGACCTGCTGTCTTTCGCGTTGTTTTGCGCTACATTCTTCGTTCACAAAGTCGATTGGCGCGGGTCGCAATTCCGGGTAACTCGCGACGGAAGACTGCAATCGTGATAAAGGTTCCACGACTATGATGCGCTCCCTGTTCCTCCAGGCGCCCTCGTTCGACGGCTATGACGGCGGCGCCGGTGCGCGCTATCAAATGAAGCGCGAAGTGAAGTCCTTCTGGTATCCCACCTGGCTGGCCCAGCCCGCCGCGATGATCGAGGGATCGAAATTGATCGACGCGCCGGCCCATGATCTGTCGTGGGACGATATCGCGCATGAATTCGATACGCGTGATCTGGTGATCCTCCACACCTCGACGCCGAGCTTCAATCAGGACATCCGCACCGCCCGCCTGATCAAGGAACGCAACCCCAAGATCCTGATCGCGTTCGTCGGCGCGAAGGTGATGATCGACGATCAGGCAAGCCTGGAAGCGTGCGAAGCGATCGATCTCGTCTGCCGTGAGGAATATGATTTCACCTGCGTCGAACTGGCAGAGGGGCGTCCGCTGGCCGAAATCGACGGCATCACATGGCGCGCACCCGACGGGACGATCGTCCGCAACAAGGACCGCGCGGCGATTGAGGATATGGATATCCTGCCGATGGTGTCGCCGATCTACAAACGCGATCTCGATACTTCCAAATATTATGGCGGCTATCAGCGTTACCCCTATGTGTCGTTTTACACCGGGCGCGGATGCAAGAGCCGCTGCACCTTCTGCCTCTGGCCGCAGACGATCAGCGGGCATCGCTATCGCCATCAAAGCGTGGGTAAGGTGATCGAAGAGGTAAAATACATCCTCCGCGAAATGCCCGAAGTGAACGAGATCTTCTTCGACGACGACACGCTCGCCGATGCGCATGATTTCGTGGTCGAATTGTCGGGTGCGCTGCGCAAGCTCGGCTTTGGCACGCCCGGTTTTCGCGTCACCTGGGGCTGCAACGCCAAGGCCAATGTGCCGCAGCCCGTGCTGAAGGCGATGAAGGAAGGCGGCTGCCGCGTTCTGCTGGTCGGTTATGAAAGCGGCAACCAGCAGATCTTGCACAATATCAAGAAGGGCCTGCGCGTCGATGTCGCGCGGCAGTTCACCAAGGACGCGCACGCGCTTGGCCTGACGATCCACGGCACTTTCATCCTCGGCCTGCCCGGCGAAACGCTCGAGACGATCGAGGAGACGATCCAATACGCCAAGGAAATCGATCCGCACACGATCCAGGTGTCGCTGGCGGCACCCTATCCCGGCACGTTCCTGTACAAACAGGCGACCGAAAATGGCTGGTTCGACAATGAAGACCATCTGCTTACGGATGGCGGCAATCAGATCGCCCAGCTCAGCTATCCGCACCTCCATTCCTCGGTGATTTTCGAAAAGGTCGAGGAGTTTTACAAGCGCTTCTATTTCCGCCCGTCGAAGATCGGGAAGATCGTCTGGGAAATGCTGCGCGACTGGAACATGATGAAGCGCCGCCTGCGCGAAGGCGTGGAGTTTTTCGACTTCCTCAGCCGCCGCAAGGAAGCCGCAGGCTGATTGGGCGTCTGATCCGCCGCCTGCCTAAACTACGGCCTGTCCAATGCTGAAATATCTCGCGCTGATCCTGACGGTGATCGGGCTAATCGCGGCCGTCTGGCTGATCGGCGCGACCGGTTGGCAACAGGTGATCGCGGGCGTTTCCAGCATCGGCGCGGTCGGTTTTCTGGCGTTGATGGCGTGGACCGGGGTTAACCTGACCATCCTCGGCGCGGCGTGGCTGGCGGTTGCCCCTGGCATCGCGCGCAACCAGCTCGGCACCTTTGCCTGGGCACGTACCACGCGCGAAGCCGCCACCGATGTGCTGCCCTTTTCCCAGTTTGGCGGGCTGGTGGTGGGCGCGCGCACCGCGATAGCGGGCGGCATCCGCGATTCGCTCGTCTATGCCTCACTGATCGCTGACCAGACGACGGAGCTGGCCGCGCAACTGGTGTTCACGCTGTTCGGGGTGGTGATGCTGGCGCTGGTGTTGCTGAACCAGCCGGTCGCGGCGGGCGTGCTGCCGCTGGTGCTTGGCGGGCTGGCGGTGATGGCGGGCATCATGGCGCTGTTCGCCTTTGGCCAGCGCCCGGTGCTGAAAATGGCGCAGGGACTTGCCGGGCGGCTGCTGCCGCAATCAGTGGCGACGATGGCAGCGCTGACGACCGAACTCGATGCGATCTACGCGCAGCGTGGCCGCGTGATCGCCGCGTTTCTGCTCCACCTGGTCGCCTGGGTGTTCAGCGCGGCGGGCGCGTGGATGGCGCTGCGCTTCATGGGCAGCGATTTGCCGCTTGGCTCCGTGCTGACGATCGAGGCGCTGATCTTCACCCTGCGCACCGTGGCCTTCGCGATTCCGGGCGGCGTGGGCGTGCAGGAGGCCGCCTATCTGCTCATCGGCCCGCTATTCGGCCTGCCCCCCAGTGCCGCGCTGGCGCTGTCGCTCGTCAAGCGCGCGCGCGATATTGCGGTGGGGGTGCCGGGCATTTTGCTGTGGCAGCTGGGCGAGGTGCGGGCGTTAAGGGCACGCGCTGCCTGATCAGCTGAGGAAAACCGTCACCCTGAACTTGTTTCAGGGTCCATCGTGCAACAACACCCACCCGATGTTGGGGCGCGTTGGATGCTGAAACGAGTTCAGCATGACGATGGGGACGGGTTGATATGGCAACCT
>JBBQDD010000293.1:0-3190 GCA_038319335.1 Sphingomonadales bacterium | reverse complement strand
ACGCCTGGTGAAGATGATCATCGGCCCGGTAATTTTCCTGACCATCACGACAGGGATCGCCGGCATGCGGTCGCTCGGCGCAGTGGGCCGCGTCGCCGCCAAGGCCTTTGGCTATTTTCTGGTCGTTTCCACCTTGGCGCTGATTGTCGGGCTGATCATCGGCAATGTCGTGCGCCCGGGGGCTGGCCTGAACATTGATCCAGCGACGCTCGATCCAGCCGCGGTTAGCGATTATGCCGCCAAGGCGCATAGCGTTACCCTGGTAGGTTTCCTGCACGACATTATTCCTGACACCTTTGTGTCGGCGCTGACCAGTGGTTCAGTCCTGCAAGTATTGTTGGTCGCGATCCTGACCGGGATTGCGCTGGCAGGCGCGGGCGACGTCGGCACCCGGATCGCGGCAGTGCTTGAGGATGCCAGCGTGATTGTGTTTCGCCTGGTGGCCATCGTCATGAAGGCAGCCCCGATTGGGGCATTCGGCGCAATGGCATTTACGATCGGCAAATATGGCCTGGGTACGTTGGTGGCGCTGGGTGGGTTGGTGGCGACATTCTACCTTACCTCTGCCTTGTTCGTGCTGGTCGTGCTGGGCGGGATTGCGCGGGCCAACGGTTTTTCCATCATCAAGCTGATCCGGTATCTGCGCGGTGAGCTGTTGCTGGTACTCGGCACGTCGAGTTCAGAAGCTGCGCTGCCTGCGCTGATTGAAAAAATGGAACAGGCGGGCTGTTCGCGCCCGGTGGTCGGGCTGATCGTGCCCACCGGCTATTCGTTCAACCTGGACGGCACCAACATCTACATGACGCTGGCGAGCCTGTTTCTGGCGCAAGCGGTTGGCGTGAACCTGGGCTGGGGGGAACAGATCGCGCTGTTGCTGGTCGCGATGATCAGTTCAAAGGGCGCCGCCGGGGTTACCGGTGCGGGCTTCATCACGCTGGCGGCAACATTGTCGATCGTGCCGGCACTGCCCGTGGCCGCAATGGCGCTGATTCTGGGCGTGGACCGGTTCATGTCTGAATGCCGGGCGCTGACAAACTTCATCGGCAACGCTGTCGCGACCATTGTCGTCGCGCGGTGGGAAAACGGGCTGGACCGTGATCGGCTGAACGCCGCTTTGGCTGGCGAACCCCAATTACAGGCACTTCAAACCGAGCTGATGATCAAACCATAGCAATACCGAAACAACATAATGGGGAGGGAAACTATCATGCGGAAACGCTATTCATTCATCGCAACGCTGCTGTTGGGAACCGCCGTACCAGCAATGGCCCAAACGGTACCAGCACCACCCGAGGCCCCGGCTCAAGCCGAAGAGGCGCCGAGCGAAATCGTGGTGGTCGGCTCAAACATCCGTGGGGCCAAGGTGACCGGCGCGCTGAACGTGACCGTTCTCGACCAGACAAAGATCGACGCCACGGCTGCGGTTTCGGGTGACGAGCTGCTTCGGTCTATCCCCCAGTTCGGTGAAGTCTCCTTCAACCAAGGCAATAACGCGCAGACATCAAACGCCGCGCGCGGCGATGTCGGCTCGATTGATTTGCGCGGCCTGGGGGTGGGCAACACCCTGGTGCTGATCAACGGCCGCCGCACCGTCACCAACGCGGGCAGCCAGGCGCTGAGCGACAACGGGACGGTGCCGGTCCTGAGCTATAACTCCAACGCCATCCCAACCACCGGCCTTCAGCGGCTGGAAGTGCTGCTTGATGGTGCAGCGGCATTGTACGGGTCGGATGCGGTGGCGGGCGTCGTCAACACCGTCATCAAGGACAATTACAAGGGCGTTCGCGCCAATTTCCGCTTTGGCGGGGGCGAAGGCACGAACTTCGGCGAAATCCAGGCCGATATTACGGGGGGCACTCGCTGGAAAACCGGCAGCGTGACGGCGATTTTCGAATATACCCAGCGTTATGCGTTGCAGGCGACGGACCAGAATTTTACCGCCAGCGATGATTTGCGCCCGCTGTTTGACGGCACACCCTTTGCAGGCAATCTAACTGCTGATGGCCGCAACACGCGCGGGACATGGCCTGCACTGATGACCAGCATCCAGGTGCGCCAGGGCACGCGCACGCTGACCACGGCTGCTGGCAACTTCAACATCAGGCCGGTTGCCTCTGGCACCTGCAGTGCCCAGTTGCCCAATGCCCCGCAGGATATCTGCCTGGTGAATACCACGCTGGCGACCACAGGCGCATTCCGCAACCTGCGCTATGATACCGCGCCCGGAACAACGATTTTGCCCGATCTCAATCGCTATAATTTTTTCCTGAGCGGCAAGCAGGAATTGAGCGATAGTATCGAAGCATTCACCGAAGTCGGGTTCTATTATTCGGACACCAACCGCATCCAGCCACCCGTCATCAACCTGAACGCGATCTGGATTCCGGCGACCAACTTCTACAATCCGTTCGGCCCGACGACACTGGCCAATGGCCAGCCCAACCCCAACCGCATTCCGGGCCTGACCAATGTTCCCGCCGCCGGCTTGCCCGTTCGGTTGACCAATTACCGGTTTGTTGATGCCGGGCCGCAGACGGTGAACGTCAAGGGTACTCAGGCCCGCGCTTTGCTGGGGCTGCGCGGTGAAACGCTGGGGTTCAAATGGGACGGCGCGTTGCTGTATTCGCAGGCGACATCGCTGGACCGGTCGTTCGCCGTCAGAAGTTCGGCACTTCAGGCGTCGTTGGCCCTGCAAACCCCTGACGCGTACAATCCTTTCAACGGCGGGTGCGTTGCAACGCCCAGCTTTGGCGATTGCACCCCCAGCAGCCCCGTCGCGATCAACGCGATTGGCTTCACGCTGCGCCGCTTCTCAAAATCCACGCTGGCGATGGTCGATTTCCGGGCATCGAATTCCAAACTGTTCAATTTGCCGGGCGGCGCAGTCGGCCTGGCCTTTGGTGCCGAAGGGCGTCGCGAAAGCCAGAAGGATGATCGCGATTCGGCCGTTGATGGATCGATGCCATTTGTTGACCGGGTGACGGGCGAAGTGAACCTTTCCGACGCCGCGGCGGTCAGCAACAACCCCGATACATCGGGCTCACGGACGATTGGCGCGGCCTATATCGAAGCGGCCGTGCCGTTGATCTCGCCTGAAATGGGCGTTCCGCTGATCCGCAGCCTCGACCTGCAACTGGCTGGCCGGTATGAATATTACAGCGATTTCGGCTCGGTCGCTAAGCCGAAATTC
>JBBQDD010000292.1:0-3202 GCA_038319335.1 Sphingomonadales bacterium | reverse complement strand
GGCATCGTCGCGGGCATTGATCGCGGCCAGCGCCTCGGCATGGCGCAGCTGGCCTGTGCCGGTCAGCGGCGGGAAGCGCCGGAAATAGCTGGCGGAGGCACCGGGGGACCAGCCGCCTGTATCCATTGCGCGCTCCGCATTGCGGCGCATCGCGTCTTCACCGGGCCAGCCGGGGTGCGCGAGCAGAAAGCGCGAATAGGTGTCAAATGACAAAGTGTCGGATTGGCGGAGCTGTTTCCATTCGGCAATCGATGCGGCCAGCGCCGCGGTCGCCTCCGTCGACATCGGCACGCGTTCCAGCTGGGCGCGGTACGCATCCAGCTGATCCTGCGGCACGCCAAGCGCTGCAGCAATTGCGGAAACGCCTGCCAGGAGCAGGCTCGATTTGGAGAGGAAAGCCAGCATGTTGCCATGCTACGTGATTCGTCCCTATCTGTCGCGCCTGAAACAACATTAATGCGGCACTTTTTGATCCGCCTTGGAACAGAGCAAAACCCATGTTTTCCGGTTCAATCCCTGCACTTGTTACGCCTTTTTCCCCGGATGGGACGTTTGATGAGGCCGCGTATCGCGATCTGATCGAGTGGCAGCTGGCAGAGGGATCATCGGGGCTGGTGCCTTGCGGCACGACGGGGGAGGCAGCGACACTGTCTGTCGAGGAGCATTTTTATATCGTCGCGGTGTGCGTCGATCAGGTGAAGGGGCGGGTGCCGGTGATCGCCGGGGCGGGATCGAACGACACCCGTGTCGCCATTCACAATATCCGCGCGGCGAAGGCGGCCGGGGCCGATTGTGCGCTGATGGTGCCGCCTTATTACAACCGCCCGAGCCAGGAAGGCATTTTCCAGCATTTCGCAGCGGTGGCGACCAGCTGTGATCTGCCGATCATGCTGTACAATGTGCCCGGGCGCACGGTGACGGATATTGCTGTGGAAACGATGGCGCGGCTGCACGCGGCATATCCGCAAAGCTTTGTCGCGGTGAAGGACGCTACCGGCAATCTGGCGCGCGTCACGCAGCAGCGGCTGGCGTGCGGCGCTGATTTCATCCAGCTGTCGGGCAATGACGAGACCGCGCTGTCGTTCAACGCGGCGGGCGGGGCGGGGTGCATCTCCGTCACCGCCAATGTCGCGCCACGGCTATGCGCTGCGTTTCAGGCGGCATGGGCAGCGGGCGATGTGGCGACGGCGCGCACCTTTCACGACCGGCTGTTCCCGCTGCACCTGGCAATGTTCACCGATGCCTCGCCCGGCCCGGTGAAATACGCGATGACAAAGGTGCGCCCCGGCTTTCCCGGCGCGATGCGCCTGCCGATGACCTGGCCGAGTGATGCAAGCCAGCGGGCAGTGGATGCGGCACTCGCGGTGGCGGGTCTGGGGTAAGCGATGGGGGTGTACGGCGGCGAGGACGGCCTAATCGAAAGCTTTTCGTCCCGGTTTGAAGCCGACGGAGATTCCTTTCTGTTCCGATCTAACCTGAAGAGCGCGCCAATCCGGGTCACTGCAGCGGAACGCAGCGAAGAAATCGACCGATACCGGCGCTCCATGCGACGGGCGATGGTAGCCAGCGTGATTGTAACGATTGTTTCGATTTTACTGCTGGCCTGGATCGACATTACCTACGACGACAGCGATCTTTCTTGGATGACCTGGTTATTGCTGGTTCCACTTATCGGCGGATTCGCTTTTGTTACCGTGCATATTTCCAAAGCACCGGATCGCCGCTTTGCAAATCGAATTCCAGCGGCGCCCAAGTTTGGCTTGGACGAGGTACGGCGAAGGACATTTGAGCACATAAGTTGGACCGCACTGTTGATCGCACCACTGGGAGCGTTGGCCCTGCTGATTCCACAGCGCGGTGAAAAGATCTGGAGCATTGGTTACGATATCAAGCTTGGGATCGTTGGCGTGTTGCTGACGTTCGTTGTCGTGCAAGCGATCCGTAAATGGCGGTTTGAGCGCCACCAGCGCTGAGCCTTCCCTTATCGCCCGCTCGCGCCTACATGCCGCTCCCTTATGGCGCGCCCGAAACCACCCACGTTTGAAAAAACCAAGATCGTCGCCGAAAATCGGCGGGCGAAGTTCGATTATGCGATTGAGACGGTGTTCGAGGCCGGCATCGCGCTGACCGGCACCGAGGTGAAGGCGCTGCGGGCGGGCACGGGCTCCATCGCGGAGAGCTATGCCGAGGTGAAGGACAATCAGGTCTGGCTGATCAATTCGAACGTGCCCGAATTCAGCCATGGCAACCGGTATAATCATGAGCCCAAGCGCGCCCGAAAATTGCTGCTTCATGAGCGCGAGATCAACAAGATGCACGGTGCCGTCGCGCGGGAGGGGATGACCCTGGTGCCGCTGATGATTTATTTCAATTCAAAGGGGCGGGCGAAGGTCGAACTCGCGCTCGCCAAGGGCAAAAAGGCGCATGACAAGCGCGAAACGATCAAAGAGCGCGATTGGAAGCGCGAACAGGGCAGAATCATGCGGGATCGCGGCTGATTTCGACAGATAGTTACGTGTGTTACAGATTTGACTAGCGGTGTCGTTGGCTTAGAACATGGTGCATCCACTCCCTTAAAAGGATGCTCCATGCGGAAGTCGATTCTCGTTGCCTCGCTCCTCGCCACCGTTGCGCTGACCGGCATCGCCGTTGCGCGCGAAGCCGCTGCACCGGCCGCCGAAGGCACCGGTAAAACCGCCACCAAGGCACCTGCCAAAGCGGGCGCGGAAATCGGCAGCTTCGGCTTCGACATTGACGGCATGGACCGCAGCGTGAAGCCTGGTGATGACTTCGCGACCTTTGCCGGGGGCGTCTGGTACGCCAAGACCGAAATTCCGGCAGATCGCGCCGCTTACGGCATGTTCAACAAATTGCAGGACCGCTCGCTGGCGCAGACCCGCGTCATCCTGGATGCCGCCGCGGCCAAGCCCGGCAACAAGATTGGCGATTTCTATGCCAGCTTCATGGATCAGGCGGCGATCGAGGCACGGGGAACGGCACCGATCAAGCCTTGGCTCGATGCGATCAAAGGTGCGACGGACAAGACCGCGCTGGCCGTCGAAATGGCAAAGCTGCAGCGTTACGGCGTTGGCGGGCTGTTCGGCGTCGGCGTGGGACAGGATGACAAGGCGCCTGAAAACTACATCGTCAATGTCGGCCAGAGCGGCATCAGCCTGCCCGACCGGGATTATTACCTGAAGGA
>JBBQDD010000291.1:0-3203 GCA_038319335.1 Sphingomonadales bacterium | reverse complement strand
GCGCGAGCGCCGATGGGCTGATTGAGGGGTTTCGTCCCGGCGTGATGGAGCGGCTGGGGCTGGGGCCCGATGTGCTGATCGCGGAAAATCCCCGGCTCGTTTACGGCCGGATGACTGGCTGGGGGCAGACGGGCCCCTATGCCCACGCCGCTGGGCACGACATCAATTATATCGCGCTGTCGGGCGTGCTCCACACCATTGGCGTGGCCGGCAGCGGGGCGGGTGCAAAGCCGGTGCCGCCAGTAAACTATGTCGGCGATTTCGGCGGGGGCGCGATGTTTCTCGCATTCGGCATGGTCGCGGGGCTGCTGGCGGTGAAGAATGGCGCGCCCGGACAGGTGATCGATGCCGCGATGACCGACGGATCGGCACTGCTGGCGGGAATGAGCTATGCCATGCTCGCCCAGGGGACCACCAGCGATGTGCCTGGCACCAATCTGCTGGATGGCGGCGCGCCCTTTTACGACACCTATGCCTGCGCCGACGGAAAATGGATCTCGATTGGCTCCATCGAACCGCAATTCTATGCGCTGCTGCGAGAGAAACTGGGCATTGCCGATGATCCCGCCTTTGATCCCCAATTCGACAAAGCGAGCTGGCCCGCCCGCAAGGAACGGCTGGCGGCGATTTTTTCCACCAAGACGCGAGACGATTGGTGCGCGTTGATGGAAATGACGGATATCTGCTTTGCACCCGTGCTGTCGATGGCAGAGGCGCCGCAGCACCCGCATAATCAGGCGCGCGGCACCTTCATCACGCTGGGGGGTGCGGTCCAGCCTGCCCCGGCACCGCGCTTTTCTGCAACGCCCGCTCCGGCGCCCCGGGCCGCACCTGTCGCCGGTGCTGATACAGCGCGATATTGAAAGGCCCATCGGCTGCGCCGTGATGGCACGCCCGCCGCAATCCGCCAGCTTGCCGATGACGGAGCGTACCGATACGAACCGGCAATGAACACGCCTTTCAAGCCATTTGCCCATGCGATCGCAGCAGCCTTTGCCCTCGCGATCACCCTGCCCATCGCCGCCCCTGCGCAGGCCAGCCCGGCGAGCGACCGATACCGGCTGGAAGCCACCGCCGCCCGTGTGCGCATCATCCGCGACGATTGGGGCATCGCGCATGTGCACGGCAAGACTGACGCTGATGCGGTGTTCGCAATGGTCTATGCGCAGGCGGAGGATGACTTCAACCGCATCGAGACCAACTATCTCGTCTCGCTGGGGCGGCTGGCGGAGGCGGAAGGGGAAAAGGCGATCTGGCAGGATCTGCGCCAGCGGCTCTTCATCGATCCGGCTGATCTGCGCCGCCAATATGTGATGGCGCCGGCATGGCTCCAGCGGCTGATGGTTGGCTGGGCGGACGGGCTGAATTACTACCTCGTCACCCATCCGGGGGTGAAGCCGCGCGTCATCAGGAAGTTTGAGCCTTGGATGGCGCTGAGCTTTTCGGAAGGCAGCATCGGCGGCGATATTGAGCGCGTGGCGCTGCGCCCGCTGCAGGGGTTTTACGGCCAGAACAAGCTCGCGCTCGCGGATACGGCCCGGCCGGGGCTGTTCCGGGAGCCATCGGGATCGAACGGCATCGCGATTGCGCCTGCCAATACGCTGGGCGGCCATGCGCTGCTGCTTATTAACCCGCACACCAGCTTTTTCTTCCGCAGCGAACAACAGGTCAGCAGCGATGAAGGGCTGAACGCCTATGGCGCGGCCACCTGGGGCCAGTTTTTCATCTATCAGGGCTTCAACGCGCGCGTCGGCTGGATGCACACGTCCAGCGGCGTCGATTCAGTCGATGAATTCGCCGAAACCATCGTCGATCAGGGCGGCAAGCCCTTCTACCGCTATGGCAAGGAGCTGCGCCCGGTGCGCATCAACCGGGTTGCCCTGAACTACCGGCTGGCAGACGGCACGATGGCGCGGCGGCAGTTCACGACCTTTGCCACGCATCACGGCCCCATCGTGCGGGCCGCGGACGGCAAATGGGTGGCGATGGCGTTGCTCAATTCGCCGATCGCCGCGCTCCAGCAGAGCTTTGAGCGTACCAAGGCGGTCGATCTGGCGAGCTATATGAAGGTGATGGCGCTGAAGGCCAATTCGTCCAACAACACCATTCTGGCCGATGCCAGCGGGGCGATCGCCTATCTCCACCCGCAATTCGTGCCGAAGCGCGATGACCGGTTCGATTATCGCAAGCCCGTCGACGGCAGCGATCCCACGACAGATTGGCAGGGGCTGCACGCCTTGAATGAACTGCCGCAGCTGATGTCGCCGGGGACTGGGTGGATCGCAAACACCAATAACGCGCCTTGGTCCGCAGCGGGCAGCGACAGCCCGGTGCGCACCGCCTTTCCCCGTTACATGGACACAGCGGGCGAAAATCCGCGCGGCCTGCACGCCACCCGCGTGCTGAGCGGGCGGCGCGATTTCACCGTCGATGCTATGCGCGATGCTGCATTCGACCCGTATCTGACGGCCTTTGCCCCGCTTGTCCCCTCGCTGGTGGCAGCGTGGGATGCCCTGCCCGCTGGCGACCCCACCAAGGCGAAACTGGCTGACCAGATTGCGGTGCTGCGCGGCTGGGACTTCACGTGGAGCGCGCCCTCAGTCGCCACCTCGCTGGCGGTGTTTTGGGGGGAAGCGCTGTGGGGTGCGACGGCTGAAGATCAGGATCTGGAGACGGCCGGCATGGGGCAGTACAATCACCTGCTCGCCACCGCCCCGGCCCGAAAACTCGCCGCGCTGGTGGCCGCATCTGACCGGCTGACCGCTGATTTCGGCAGATGGAAAACACCGTGGGGCGACATCAACCGGTTCCAGCGGAACGACGCCGCGATCGTCCAGCAGTTCGACGATGCCAAACCCAGCATCCCCGTCGCCTTCACCTCTGCCCAATGGGGGTCGCTCGCGTCTTTCGGCGCGCGGCGCTATCCGGGGACGAAGCGTTACTACGGCACCAGCGGCAACAGCTTTGTCGCGATTGTGGAATTTGGTGATCGGGTGCGCGCCCGGGCGGTGACCGCAGGCGGTGAAAGCGGCAACCCTGCCTCCCCGCATTTCAGCGATCAGGCGAAGCGATATGCGACGGGCAATTTGCGGGACGTGTATTTCTATATCGATGAGCTCGCGCCGCACATCGTGCGCACCTATCATCCGGGGCAATAAACGATGACGGTTGACAGCAACCCCCATGGCCCCGGCACCAAGGTA
>JBBQDD010000290.1:0-3211 GCA_038319335.1 Sphingomonadales bacterium | reverse complement strand
CCTCGACAGCGATTTCGGGCTGGCGCTGGCGATTGATGCGCAGGGCGGCTTCCGGCCTGATCTGCGGCTGGTGGCGATGTCTGCCACGCTGGACGGGGCGCGGTTTGCTGCGTTGATGGGGGATGCCCCCGTCGTCGAATCCGATGGGCGCAGCCATCCGTTAACGCTGCACCATATCGGCCGGGCGGCAGAGGCACGGATAGAGGACAGCATGGCCGCCGCCATCCGTCAGGCGTTGCGGGATGCGGAGGGCGGGGTGCTCGCCTTTCTGCCGGGCGTGGCGGAGATTGAGCGTGTGGCGGAGCGGCTGGCCGATCTGCCACCGGGCATCGTCCTCCACCGCCTGCACGGCAGCCTTGATCCCGCCGCCCAGCGCGCCGCGATTGCGCCTGATCCATCGGGCGCGCGCAAGCTGGTGCTCGCCACGTCGATTGCGGAGACGAGCCTGACGCTGGACGGCATCCGCATCGTCGTGGATTCAGGGCTGGCCCGCCGCCCGCGTTATGATCGCGCGGCAGGGATGACCCGGTTGGTGACGGAGCGCGCGAGCCAGGCCGCCGTCACCCAGCGCGCGGGTCGTGCAGCCCGGCAAGGCCCCGGCACCGCCTATCGCCTGTGGGAGGAAGCCGCGACACAAGGGTTGCCGCGCTTCGATCCTCCCGAGATACTGGAGGCGGACCTGTCGGCGCTGACGCTGGATTGCGCGCGCTGGGGCATCACCGATCCGCGCACGCTTGCCTGGATCGATCCCCCGCCCGCTGCCGCGGTGGCAGAGGCGCGGGCGCGGCTGAGCGCGCTGGGGGCGATAGGTGCCGATGGCCGCCCGACTTCGCACGGTGAGGCAATCGCCCGCCTGCCGCTGCCACCCCGGCTGGGCCATATGCTGATCGAGGCGGGGAAGATCGGTTTGGGCACCATAGCGGCCCAGCTCGCTGTCCTGCTGGGGGAGCGGGGGCTGGGCGGCAACGAAGTCGATATGGACAGCCGCTTGCGCCGCTGGCGGGGCGAGCGTGGCCCCCGTGCGGACAATGCCCGGCGGCTGGCCGCGCGATGGGCGTCACTTTTCCCTCTCCCCCCCGGGGAGCGGGTCGGGGAGAGGGGTAGCCAAGTAGCGCAGCGCCCGGAACAGCCCCTCTCCCCTGAAAGGGAGCGGGAGTCTACCGGCCTTGTCATCGCGCTCGCCTTCCCGGATCGCATCGCGCGGCGGCGCGATTCGTCGGGCGAGAATTGGGCGTCGGTCGGCGGGCGGGGGTTTCGGCTTGATCCGGCGAACGCGCTTGCCCGGAACGAATGGCTGGCGGTGGCCGAAACCCAGGGGATGGCGGCGGGTGCGCGAATCCTGTCCGCTGCCGCGATCGATATTGCGCAGGTGGAGGCGCTGTTCGCTGACCGGATCATGGTGCGGCGCACAGTGGCTTTCGATCCGGCGACGGGCGGCGTGCAGGCAACGCACGAACGGCGGCTGGGCGCGATCCGGCTGAGCGGTGGGCCTGATTCCACCGCTGATCCACAGGCGATCAGCGCCGCGCTGCTGGCGGGGTTGCGTGATCACGGTCTGGGGCTGCTCCCCTGGTCCGATACCGCCACCGCGCTGCGCCAGCGCGCCGCCTTTGCCGCCGCACACGGCGCGCCAGAGGTGGCGGTTGACGATGCCGCGCTGCTGGCCCGTGCCGATGAGTGGCTGGTCCCGCTGCTCGACGGCAAGAAGCGGCTGGCGCAAATTGACCCCTCCGCACTCACCGCCGCCCTGCAGGGGTTGATCGGGTGGGATGCGATGCGCGCAATTGAGACGCTGGCCCCGCCACGCTTCGAATCACCGGCGGGCAGCAGCCATGCGATTGATTACACCGCCGAAGCTGGACCAACGGTGGAGCTTCGCCCGCAGGCGCTGTTCGGGCAGGCGACGCACCCGATGATCGCGGGGGGCCGCGTGCCGCTGGTGCTCAGCCTCACCTCGCCTGCCGGTCGCC
The DNA here is from genome assembly GCA_038319335.1 of Sphingomonadales bacterium. Classification (GTDB taxonomy): domain Bacteria; phylum Pseudomonadota; class Alphaproteobacteria; order Sphingomonadales; family Sphingomonadaceae; genus Sphingomonas. The sequence continues at coordinate 1,241 of JBBQDD010000290.1, read as the reverse complement.
CGATTCAAACGACGCGCGATCTGCCGGGCTTCTGGGCGGGCAGCTGGGCAGATGTCGCACGCGACATGCGCGGCCGCTACCCCCGCCATCCCTGGCCCGATGATCCGGCAAGCGCCTTTGCCACGTTACGCACCAAAAATGCTGATGCACGAATACGCCAAGCAAAGTAAGGAAGCATCATGACGATTGCCCGCATCTATCAACGCCCCAAAAACGCCATGCAATCGGGCCGTGCCCGCACTGATTTATGGGTGCTGGAATATGAACCTGCGGAGGCGAAAAAGCCTGATCCGCTCACCGGCTGGGCAGGCTCTGGCGATGTGCGCGATCAGTTGCGGCTGAATTTCCCCACGCTGGAGGCGGCGCAGGGCTATGCCACGCGCGAAGGCATTGAATATCACGTCGTGCCCGCCCCCACGCGCACGCTGAAGCTGCAGGCTTACGCCGACAATTTCCGGTGAGTCCGCGCAGTGTTGTGAAGGCGTGGATCAGGGCATTTAACGCCGCTGATGTCGATGCGCTGATGGTGCTGTACCATGAAGAAGCGATCAACCATCAGGTGGTGCGCGATCCGGTGATCGGCCACGCCGCCATCGCCGCAATGTTCACCGCCGAATTCGCCGCCGCGACGATGCAATGCATCCCCGAAAACCTGTTTGAGGACGGCGAATGGGCGATCCTGGAATGGCACGACCCCAGCGGCCTGCGCGGCTGCGGCTTTTTCCATGTGATCGACGGCCTGATCGAGTTCCAGCGGGGATATTGGGCCCGGATTTGTTTCGGGCAGGGGCAGGGGCAGGGGAGGGCTGGGGACGAGTTGACCGGAGTCACGCCGTCATCCTGAACGTGTTTCAGGATCCACTGTGCCACACTGGAGCGCGCGCATTGTTGCGCGGTTGATGCTGAAACAGGTTCAGCATAACGGTGAGTGGCTGACGCGCTGCTACCCCAGCAGCATCGGCCCCAGCAGCAGCAACAGCTTCACATCCATCGCCACGCCCTCGGCGCGTTTCGCGTCGATAAACGCGGGTAGTTCGTTCAGCGCGACCCGGTGGACGGTGATGTCCTCGCCCGCGTCGCCGCCGCCCGGCCCGGTTTTGGTCAGCCCGTGCGCGCGCACGAGCGTGAAGCCTTCGGAGACCATGCCGGGGGAGGAGTGGAAATAGCCGATGGGGTCAATGCGCGCGGCGGCATAGCCGGTTTCTTCTTCCAGTTCGCGCGCGGCGGCGGTCTCTACGGGC
>JBBQDD010000289.1:0-3221 GCA_038319335.1 Sphingomonadales bacterium | reverse complement strand
GCGCCTGCCACGCGGCCTGCGCCCCGTCAGGCGCGCCCACCAGGGTGATCGACGACAGCGTTGGCTTGGCCTTTTCCGCCAGCTTGGTGCGATAAATGTCGATCCGCCAGCTGCGCTGTGCTGCCGCCGCCGCAAACCGGGCAACGGAGCTGGCAAGCGGCGCGCCGCCAAGGCTGGCAAAATCGACCACCAGCTCTGTCGTGCCCGATGTGAGCAAACGTGCGGTCAATGCGCCGCCTGCCCGCTCATAATCAGCCTCGCTGCCGGGGCCGACGCCGACCAGCAGCAGTTGCACCACGCCATCGCCCTGCGCCACAAACGCTTCGGCAATCGCGCCTGCTTCGCCTTCGAAGCGGGCGGCCCGGGCCGCGCTGAGCGCCAGGCGCTGGGCGGCGGTATCAAGATCGCCGAAATTGAGCCGGTCAAGCCCGTCCTTTTCAACCAGCAACGCCAGCACGGGCGCGGTTACGGGGCGGGTTGCGGAAAACTGGATTTGCATCTTCATCCTTAACAGCATCGATCAACAGGGGAGGTCTGCTTCCCTTAGGCCCTGCTTCGCTGCCGGGTAAAGCCAGTAGCGGTCGCACCGCCTGCAAAAGCCGCGCGGGGCGTGCGCCGCATAATTGGCAAAGCAACATTGCAGCCCTGCGTCTGCAATGCGATAGGGCGCGATCAAGGCGGCGGCCATTTCCGCCAGTCGGGGACTGTGCCAGCGTGAAGCGTTCCGTTCTTCTTGCCTCCTGCGCGATTGCCTCCATCCTGCTCGGCACGCTGGCGGCACCTGCATCGGCGCAGGATTTGCAGGACCGCCCGGTCGAGCTGCCCCCGCCCAGCGAGACGCCTCTGCCCACCGACGGCGATCAGGTGCAGTTCAGCGCGGACGGCATCGAATATGACGGCAACACTGATATCGTCGTCGCCACCGGCGGCGTCCGCATGTTCCGCCAAGGGGATCGGCTGCGCGCAGACCGGATCGTGTGGAACCGCAAGACGGGGCTCGTCACCGCGAGCGGCAACATCGTCATCACCAATCCCGGCGGCGACGCTGCCTATGGCGACACGATCGAGCTGACCGATTCGCTGAAGGACGGCGTGGTTGAAAACATGCTGGTCGTGCTCGATCAGGGCGGGCGGCTTGCGGCCGATCGCGGCAGCCGCAAGGACGGCGTCATCACGCTGGACGATGCGGCCTATACACCGTGCTCCGTCCTCGATTCGAACAACTGCCCCAAGGAACCGTCGTGGAAAATCACCGCGATCAGGGTGGTGTACAACCCGGACAAGCAGCGCATTTACTACAAGGGCGCGCGGGTGAACGTGTTCGGCATCTTCTCGCTGCCCTTGCCGGCGTTTTCCAACCCGGTTGGCGGCGGCACCGATAGCGGCTTCCTGACGCCGGACCTGAAATACAGCCGGGTGAACGGCGTTGAATTCGCGCTGCCCTATTATTTCAAGCTGGCCCCCAATCGCGGGCTGACGATCACGCCGCGCGTTTACAGCAATGCCCTGCCGATGATTCAGGGGGATTACCGCGCACTGACGTCAACCGGCGCATACCGCATCATTGGCTATGCCACGGTAAGCGACCGCACCGATACGCTGGCGACCAACCCGCAAACCGCCAATAATGCATTTCGCGGCTATATCGATGCTTCCGGCAAGTTTCAGCTCAACCCCAACTGGAGCATCAGCGGATCGCTGCGCGCCACGACGGATCGTACCTTTTTGCGCCGCTATGATATTTCGCGCGTCGACATTTTGCGCAACACGCTGAAGCTCGAACGGATCGATGCCGACAGTTATTTCTCCGTCACCGGCTGGGCGGTGCAAACGCTGCGCGTGGGGGACAGGCAGGGCCTTCAACCGATCGCACTGCCGGAAATCGATTATCGTCGCCGGATCGACAATGTCGGGCTGAATGGCGGACGGCTTGAACTGCAGCTCAATTCACTCGCCATCGGGCGGGCCGCGGGGCAGGACACCCAGCGCGCCTTTGCCAGTGCGAAATGGGATTTGCGCCGCATCACGCCGCTTGGCCAGGAAGTGACGCTGACGGCGATGGCGCGCGGCGACATTTATCACACCGACGATACGCTCGACACCACGGTGGTCAGCTACCGCGGGCGGGACGGCTTTCGCGGGCGGGCCATCGGGGCGCTGGCGCTTGACGTGAAATGGCCCTTTATCGGCCAGTTTTTGGGTGGGGCCCAACGCCTGACGCCACGGGTGCAGCTGGTCACGACCCCGGGGCTGAGCAATCTGGCGGTGCCGAACGAGGATTCGCGCGCCGTCGATCTGGAAGATTCCAACCTGTTCTCGCTCAACCGCTTTCCGGGATATGACCGGTTCGAGGATTCGACCCGGATCACATACGGTCTGGAATGGGCGTACAGCCTGCCCGACTTCACGTTCGATGCGAATATCGGCCAGAGTTACCGGCTCAATTCGCGTTCAACGCTGTTTCCGGACGGCACCGGCCTGAGCGAGCGGGTGTCGGACATTGTTGGCCGCAACGTCATCCGGTACAAGGATCTGGTATCGATCACGCACCGGTACAGGCTCGACAAGGATGGGCTGGCCGTGCGCCGCAACGAAGTGGACGCGACGATTGGCACGCGCGGCACGTATCTGCTGCTTGGCTACCTCCGTTTGAACCGCAACATCACGCCCTCGCTGGAGGATTTGCGCGACCGCGAGGAAGCACGCGTTGGCGGGCGCGTGCAGTTTGCCCGGTTCTGGTCGCTATTCGGATCGGCGGTGATCAACCTTACCGATCGCCGCGAAGACCCGACATCGCAGGCCAATGGCTTTGATCCGGTTCGTCACCGCATTGGTTTTGCTTATGAAGATGATTGTCTGCGGCTGGGCGTGACGTGGAAACGTGATTATCAGGACACCGGGGACGCCCGGCGGGGTGACAGTTTCTTGTTGACGCTGGCATTCAAGAACCTCGGGCGCTAAGCTTGCGTTCAGCTGTGGTAGCCGATCAGGCCCGTGCGATCCTGTATCCGATCGATTAGTGGGAATACGAAGATAGTGATTCATTCAATTGAAAAGATGCGCCGGATTGGCCGTTTCGCCGTTTTGGCCGCTGGGGTCGCCACCGGAATCGCTGCAGCCGGCGTTGCCATTGCGCAGACCGTGGGCGACAATCAGCTACCGGATACCGGGCTGAACATTCCCGCCAACCTGCAGATTTTTGGCAAGCTGGACCCCAATGT
>JBBQDD010000288.1:0-3223 GCA_038319335.1 Sphingomonadales bacterium | reverse complement strand
CGAGCGCAGCGAAGCAATCCACCGTGCCGCGAGCACGCCGCTGGATTGCTTCGCTGCGCTCGCAATGACGATTCTTGGGTGCGGCGCGCTGCTGTTTATAGCGCGATGACTTTAGGTTGATGCGCCCTTCATCCGTTCGGGATGAGCGCTGTCAGTGGTCACGCCAACTCACCCCTCCCCTTCAGGAGCATCGGGTGAACCGTGCCCCGCACGGTTCAGGTCAGGCTGGGAGCCTGACCGACCCGATGCTGTGCCGGGGGTGGGGACTGTCAGTCTCACCGAGACCTAAGGACGTGAGGACAGTCCCCACCCCAACCCCTCCCCTGAAGGGGAGGGGCTTCGATGATCTCGTGTGACCACGGCCGCCGCTATCCGGCTTGACCCATTTTAGCGATCGGGGTTAATTGGCAATATTCACCGGATCTCCTCCCCAGGCCTGGTAATTTAATTGCATTAATTGCCCTGCGCACACATGTTTTGTGTTGCAGTGCGGTTGAAAATTGTAATTATAGCTCACTATGCACGCTTGCACGGCCGGAAGCGCCCTGGGGAAGAATCGCTGATGAATGAAGTTGCGACCGTCGTTTCAGCGCCTGTGCCTGTTGCCAATCGTAATCCCGTCCGCTCCGGCGATGACTGGCGGGCGATGCGCAATGCATGCCTGACTGATCCCGGTGCCTTTCACGGCGATATCGCGGCGACGACGATTCACTGGTTTGTCGATCATGTCGGTGCGAACGGCGCATGGTTGATGCGCGGCCCATCCCAAGATCAGGGGCTTGGCCAATGGTCCGGCTGGGACGCGCTGACGGGTGCTGCGATCACCGCTGATCTGCCAGCCGATTTTGCGCCCTGGGCCAAGGCGTTCGATGCCAGCAACCCGCCGCATTGGCGCTGGTTTGTCGGCGGGCGCACCAATGCGTGCTTCAGCGAGGTCGATCGCCATGTGTTGAGCGGGCACGGTGATGAAGCCGCGCTGATCTTTGAAGGCGATCGGTGGGATATGTCGGCGGGCGGCGGGCGCGGTGCGCCGGTTGATTGCTTCACCGTTTCGCGCAAGCAATTGCTGCTGGAAACTGCCAAATGCGCGCTGGCGCTGCAGGCGCTGGGGCTGAAGGCTGGCGATCGCATCGCGCTCAACATGCCCAGCATCGTGCCGCAGATTTACTGGACGGAGGCCGCCAAGCGGCTCGGCATCGTCTATACCGCCGTGTTCGGCGGGTTCAGCGACAAGACGCTGTCTGACCGGATTTGCGATGCGGGCGCACGGGTGATCGTGACGTCTGACGGCAGTTACCGCAATGCGCAGGTCGCCGCGTTCAAGAACGCCTATACCGATCCCGCGCTCGACAATTATGTGCCTGTCACCACCGCGCTCGCGATTCTGGCCGATACCGATCTGGGCCTGCCCGATGCCGATGCCGCGACGATCCGCGATACGGTGAAGGAAACGCTGGCGGGCGAAGTGACCGTCGAACGATCCGATGTGATGCGCGGGGTTGGCCGCGCGCTGATTTTGCTGGGCAAGGAAGCGCGGATTACCTCTGCCGATGCAGCGCGCGTGCGGATCGCGATCGCCTCCAGCCTCGTCACGCTGCCGCCCCGCGTCGAAACGGTGATCGTGGTGAAGCACACCGCACAGCCCGACGTCATCTGGCGCGAAGAGCGCGACCGCTGGAGCCATGACCTGACGGATGCGGCGCTGAAAACCCTGCTCGCCAAGGCGCGCGACGCCGGTTTTGCGGTGACGACGCAGGCCGAATTGCTGGCGCTGCCCGACCCGGATTTTGTGCGCGCCATCTGGGCATCGTCGCGCCCATTGCCGGTCGATGCCGATTATCCGATGTTCTTCATCTACACATCGGGTTCGACCGGAAAGCCCAAGGGCATCGTCCACGCGCATGGCTATGCCGCAGGCGTCGCGCGTACGATGGCGGTGTCGTTTGATGCAGCACCCGGCGATACGCTGTTCGTGGTGGCTGATCCCGGCTGGATCACCGGCCAAAGCTATCTGATCTGCGCCCCGCTGGTGACGCGGGTGACGACGGTGGTGTCCGAAGGATCACCGGTATTCCCGCATGCCGGGCGTTTTGCCTCGATGATCGAGCGGCATAATGTGACGATCTTCAAGGCGGGGGTGACCTTCCTGAAATCGGTGATGTCCGATCCGTCGAACCTGGCCGATTTGCAGCGTTATGACATGGGGGCGTTGCGCGTCGCGACGTTCTGCGCCGAACCGACATCGCCGTCGGTTCAGGCATTCGGGATGGAGCATGTCGTCCCGCAATATATCAACAGCTATTGGGCGACCGAGCATGGCGGCATCGCCTGGACGCATTTTTACGGCAATGGCGATTTCCCGTTAAAGGCCGATGCCCACGCCTATCCGCTGCCCTGGATTATCGGCGATGTGTGGGTGGAGGATGCCGACGCGACGCCCAGCGCCACGCCGTTTGCGCGCGGTGGGGATGGCGGCGTGCCGTGGCGGCAGGCGGCAATGGGGGAGAAGGGCGAGATCGTTATCGCCGCGCCCTATCCCTATCTGGCGCGCACCATCTGGGGTGATGTCGAGAATTTCCGGGTGGAGGACGGCAGCGTCACCGGCGACTGGCTGGGCGATGCGGGCCGCTGGACGGATGGCTATTGGCGGCGCTGGCGCGGCGTATGGGCCTATACCCAGGGCGATTTCGCGATCGCGCATGATGATGGCTCTTTCTCGCTCCACGGGCGCAGCGATGATGTGATCAACGTGTCGGGCCACCGCATGGGCACCGAGGAGATCGAAGGCGCGGTGCTGCGCGACAAGGCGCTCGATCCGGATTCGCCAGTGGGCAACGTGCTGGTGGTCGGCGCGCCGCACCGGGAAAAGGGGCTGACGCCGCTGGCGTTCGTGGTGCCGGTGGCGGGTCGCAAGCTGACCCAGGACGACAAGCGCCGCCTGTTCGAACTCGTCCGCAGTGAAAAAGGCGCGGTGGCCGTGCCCGCCGACTTTATCGAAGTGTCGCAATTCCCCGAAACGCGCAGCGGCAAATATATGCGCCGCATGGTCCGCGCGCTGGTGGAGGGCGGCGATGTGGGCGATGTGACGACGCTGCGGAACCCGGAATCGCTGGTCGAGCTGAAAACGGTGATCGTCGATTGGCAGCGCCAGCAGCGGCTATCCGAAGAACAGTCGCTGTTTGAGCGCAATCGCTATTTCCTGGTGCAGTATAACCATGTCGCG
>JBBQDD010000287.1:0-3268 GCA_038319335.1 Sphingomonadales bacterium | reverse complement strand
ATATCAGCGCGAATTTGCGGTGCGCGCGTGGGGGTGAAGGGCGTGCCATTGCGGCGCGATGTGTTTTACATCGCCAACCATGTCAGCTGGGTCGATATCCTGGCCATTTCCAGCGCAAGCGGCACGGCCTTTGTCGCCAAGGCGGAGCTTGCCGATGCGCCGGTGGTCGGGGCGCTCGCCAAGATGAACCGCACGGTTTTTGTCGAGCGCGAGGATCGGCTGGGGGTGGCAGACCAGATTAATCGCCTGCGTGACGCACTGGCCGACAACTGGTCCGTCACGGTGTTTCCAGAAGGCACCACGACGGACGGTTCCTCTCTGCTCCCCTTCAAAACGCCGATGCTGAAGGTGCTGGAGCCGCCGCCACCCGGCGTGATGGTGCAGCCGGTACTGCTCTGGTACGGGCGCAATACGGGGTATGACATCGCCTGGCTGGGTGTGGAATCGGGCAAGGACAATGCGATCCGGGTGCTGTCGCGCAACGGCAGCTTCAAGGTGATGGTCGAGTTTCTGGAACCCTTCCACCCGCGCGATTACCCGGGGCGCAAGGCAATCGCCGCCGAAAGCCGCCGCCGCATCGAAGAAGCACTCGCCGCCGCCGTCGGCACGCCGCTGGTGCCATTTCGCGGGCATGACTGGTGGGAGGCGGAAGCGTCTCCCGACTGATCATCAGCGGTTGATTTGTCGTGCCCGCCCCACCCCGCTATAGCCGCGCCGATGAAGCCCGCCCCCAAAACATATCATGTCAAATCATTCGGCTGCCAGATGAACGTCTATGACGGTGATCGGATGGGCGAGTTGATGGCGGCGCAAGGCATGACCGCGACGGACGATCAGTTCGCCGCTGATCTCGTCATCCTCAACACCTGCCACATCCGCGAACGCGCCACCGACAAAGTCTATTCGGATATCGGTCGGCTGCGCAAGGAAGCCGGGAAACTGGGCGGCAACCCGATGATCGCAGTGGCCGGCTGCGTCGCCCAGGCGGAGGGCGAGGAGATCATCCGCCGCACCAAGGTCGACGTGGTGGTGGGCCCGCAAGCCTATCACAACCTGCCCGATCTCGTCGCCCGCGCGACGCGGGGTGAGGCGGCGATGGATACCGACATGCCCGTCGACATGAAGTTTGCGCACCTGCCCGCCCGCCGCCGCGTGCCGCCCAGCGCGTTTCTGACGGTGCAGGAGGGGTGCGACAAATTCTGCACCTATTGCGTGGTGCCCGACACGCGCGGTGCCGAGGTAAGCCGCCCGTTCGCGCAGATCGTGGATGAGGCAAAAGCGCTGGTGGATGCAGGCGCGAAGGAAATCACGCTGCTCGGCCAGAATGTGAACGCGTGGGACGATGCGGGTCGGGGGTTGCACGATCTGATCGTCGCGCTCGACAAGCTGCCGGGGCTGGCGCGCATCCGCTATACGACAAGCCACCCCAACGACATGGCCGACGGCCTGATCGCGGCGCACCGCGACGTCGAAAAGCTGATGCCGTTTCTGCATCTGCCCGTGCAATCAGGCAGCGACCGCATCCTGAAAGCCATGAACCGCAGCCATTCGCGGGATGGCTATCTGCGGCTGATGGAGCGCGTGCGTGCCGCCCGCCCCGACATCGCCCTGTCAGGCGATTTCATCGTCGGCTTTCCCGGCGAGACCGAAGCCGATTTCGCCGAAACGCTCAGCCTGGTGGATGCAGTCGGCTATGCCCAGGCATACAGCTTCAAATACAGCCCCCGCCCCGGCACCCCCGCCGCGACCATGGCAGACCAGATTGCACCAGAGGTAATGGACGACCGCCTGCAACGCTTGCAAGCCGCCCTAAACCGCGACCAGGCAGCCTTCAACGTGTCAAGCGTTGGGCGGAAATGCGCGGTGCTGCTGGAGCGCAAGGGCAAGCTGGAAGGCCAGCTGATCGGGAAGAGCCCGTGGCTGCAATCGGTGCATCTGATGGGGAATGCCGCGATCGGGGACTTGGTCGAGGTGGAGATTGTGGAAGCGGGGGCGAATTCGGTGATGGGGATTACCGGCGCCGTTCAGGAACCAAGGATCGCCTCATAGTCGCGCGCACCGTGCAAAACATGAAGGACAACCACCCGCGCATCATCGACCCTGTAAAACAGCGCATAATTTCCGAAGATACATCGACGTATACCCATCTCCTGATATCTCGGCACGATCGGAAAGCGTTCTGGATAATCGGCCAGCGTTGCGCAGCGATGGCGCAGCTCGCCGATGAAGGTTACCGCCCGCTGCGGACTATCAGCAGCAATATAATCGCCAATCGCTTCCAGATCAGCTTCCGCCTGTGCCGTAACGAATACGATCACTCAGGCAGGTCTGCCAGGCCGCGATATTTCGCCTCCAAGCGGCCGAGCACGTCATCAACCGGCCGCAGCCTGCCCGCCGCCGCATCTTCCAAGCCCCGCGCGATCGATGCATCAAGTGCCGCCAGCCGCGCCTCGCGTTCCTGAACCAGTCGAACCCCTTCGCGCAGCACCTCGCTCTTCGAATTATATCGGCCGGTGGCGACCAGTGTGGCCACAACCCCTTCGAGCTGCTGGCCAAGATCGGCGCTGATCATCTTGCACTCTCCCTCGCCCTCATGCGCCCGCAATGACGAGCCTATATGCAACCAGGATCATCTTTTTATCACCTATTATCAATCGATTTACCGCACGTTCCCCTGTCCCCCGCCCCCCACATCTGCCAAACTCCGTCACGGATGCAGCAAGCCCGCCCTTCCTTCACGACCCCCGGCCTCGTTTGCCGTTCCGGTCCTGTCGGGCCCTCGCCAAGATCGTTTCAGACCCGCAACTTCCGCAACGACGCCCCCCGCTGGCATGAAGGAACCGCATGAGCCGCAAGCCTGTCCCCGCGCAATCCGGTGAACGCAGCCGTGCCGAGCTGACGTTCGACCGGCCACAATTGATGGCGCAGCTGTTTGGTGAGTTCGACAAGAACCTGTTGCTGCTCGAAAACCGGCTGGGGGTTTACATCACCGCGCGCGGCAACAAGGTGGGGCTGGAGGGAACGGCAGAGGCCGTCGCGGCGGCGCGCGATGTGCTGAACGGCCTGTACAACCGCATCATCCGCGGCGAGATTATCGATACCGGGCTGATCGAGGCGGTGATCGCCATGTCTGCAGAGCCGACGCTGCACGGCATCATCAGTGCCGAAGCATCCGCCCCGCCCTCCATCATGATCCGCACGCGCAAGAAAACCATCGTGCCGCGCACCATGGCGCAGGCGCATTATATGCGTGAGCTGCTGAACAACG
>JBBQDD010000286.1:0-3270 GCA_038319335.1 Sphingomonadales bacterium | reverse complement strand
GGAAGCATGACGGATAGTGGTGACCGCGCCGAACGGCTGGCCGCGCAATTGCGGGAGAATCTGAAGAAGCGAAAGGCGCGCGCGCGCGGGCTGGCGGCGGATGCGCCCGGTGCGCCCTCCACCCCCAGCGCACCGCCAGTCGCAAAAGCTTAGCGCGGGCTGCCTGCCCCCGCAGCCTCAGCGCGGGTGAAGGCCGCGATTCTCGCTGAGCACGATGGGGCGGCTGCATCCGTCGATGGTACGCACCACCGCCTGGATGTGCTGCGCATCAGGCTCATGCCCCAGCGGGCGGGCACCGATCGCCTTTTCGGTCGCTGCCCGCGAGACCCTGTGATTGTTGCAATCGGCTTTTTTTGAATTGCTCGGCGCAGGCGCCGGCTTCACGTCAGCACCGTGCGCGCCCGAACTCAGTGCGGCGGCCGCCACAAGCACCAGAAAGATACGCATCGGTCTCTCCAAAACATTGCCCTGATTCTATAGCATGATAGCTACCGCCGGGGAAGAACCGCTGGTGCAATAGGATGCGACCTGCCGATGTTGACGACATTGCCAATTACATGTTTTGCGGGCGGCGAGACTGGCCAGTGGCGCATCACGGGCATTTATGCAGTGCAGGGGGCGGTGGTGCCGACTGCGCCCTTCCTGTCGATCGGGGACGCTTCCGCTCCCGGTGCCGGTGCGTGGACTTTGCGCGGCACCGCCAGCAACTTGCGCTACACCACCGCCGACGAACGCCGGCAATTGCAGGCGAAACAGGAAGGGCTGGGGCGACCGGCGTCCACCCGCGCCGCTTTGTTACCGATCCGCAAATTGCCCGAGTGGTGGGCAATGGCGCAGGACGAGCGCCGCGCCGTGTACGAAGCGGGCAGCCATTTGCCGGTCGGGCTGGACTATCTGCCTGGGGTCGCGCGCAAGCTGTATCACTCACGTGATCTGGGCGAGCCGTTCGATTTCCTGACCTGGTTCGAGTTCGCGCCGGAGGATGAGGCGGCGTTTGATCACATGCTGGTGCGGCTGCGCGCGTGTGCTGAATGGGATTATGTCGAGCGTGAGGTGGATATCCGCCTGACGCGGGTCTAGCCGCCCGCCCTGACCGCAAGCGCCCGGGCAAATACCGCCTCGAACATCTCTGCCGTCAGCCGCCCGGTATTCTGGTTGTAGCGCGAGCAGTGATAGCTATCGATCAGGATGCGGCCATCGGGCATCCGGTGTTCAGCCAGATGCCCGAACCGGGCCTTGGGCAATCGTCCGCCGAGAACCTTTACCGCGGATTGATGCGCGATCTGCCCCAGCGCCACAAAGATGCGCGCGTTGGGCAGGGCAGCGGTCTGCCCCGCCAGAAATGGGCGGCACATATGAATTTCGGCGGGCGTGGGCTTGTTGGCGGGGGGCAGGCATTTGACGGCGTTGATGATCATCACGCCGTCCAGCGCCAGGCCATCATCGACACGCCCTTCATAACTGCCGGTCGACAGTCCGAACTTGGCAAGCGTGTTGAACAGCAGGTCGCCGGCAAAGTCGCCAGTGAAGGGCCGGCCGGTGCGGTTTGCACCGTGCTTGCCGGGGGCCAGGCCGATAATGCCCAACCAGGCGGCGGGATCGCCAAAGGCGTTGACCGGGGCATTCCACCAATCTGGAAATTCCACGCGCAGTTCCTGCCGAAACGCAACCAGGCGGGGGCAGAGCGGGCAATCATGCGGTGGCTCGGTGGCGGGGATCGGGCTTGGCGCGAACATCGACTGTCGATAGGCGGGGCTGATGCGTCTGCCAAGCAATGTCCACCATTATGCGATCGCCCTTGGCGCGAACCGGGCGGGGCGGCATGGCCGTCCGGCACAGGCGCTGGCGGCGGCGCTGGATGCCATCGGCGAGGTCGTGGCGGCATCGCCGGTGGCGGTGACGGCGCCGGTTGGCCCGTCGATCCGCCGCTATGCCAACCAGGCCGCCATCATCGCCAGTGATGAAAGCCCGCCGGTGCTGCTCGCGCGGTTGAAGGCGATTGAGGTCGCCTTCGGGCGGCGGCGCGGGCAACGCTGGGGCGCGCGGGTGATTGATCTCGACATTATCCTGTGGAGCGGGGGGGCGTGGGGATCGCCCGGGCTCACCGTGCCGCACCCGGCATTTCGCGATCGGCTGTTCGTGCTCGATCCGCTGGTGGCCATTGCGCCGGGCTGGCGTGATCCGGTCACCGGGCTTTGCATTCGGCACCTGCGCCACCGGTTAGCGCGCACCCTGCCCCTAATGCCCGGTTGACCGCTTGCCCCCACGCTCCTAACGGCATCCCTCACGCGCATGTCCGACGGCTCGGTCGGGGCCCGTAGCTCAGTCGGTAGAGCAACGGACTTTTAATCTGTAGGTCTCGGGTTCGAATCCCGACGGGCCCACCAGCCGGATCATGCCATGCTGCCACAAACACCCGTTATCGATGAGGTTCGCCACCCGCCCTGGCTGTTCTATGCAGCGGGCGCGGTGGCGCTGGCGGTGATCGTCATCATCGTGCTGGGGATGACGGTGGCGCGCGGGCACGGCGCGGCGATTGACCGCGCGATCCTGCTGGCGATGCGGCCCGCGCCCCTTGCGGCGGCGGCACATAGCCCCGGCGGCTTCCGGCAGGTGATGATCGATATTACCGCAATGGGCGGCGGCACCGTGCTGTTCATACTGGTCGCGGTGACCGCCGGGTTCCTGGCGATCCGTCGCCACTGGCTCACGCTGGCGCTGGTGCTGGGCGGCACGATCAGCGGATCGCTGGCCGTGGGATTGATCAAGACAGTGGTGGGGCGGCCCCGGCCGACGGTGATCGATCACCTGGTCGATGCCTGGTCCGCCAGTTTCCCCAGCGGCCACGCGGCCAACAGTGCGACGGTGTACCTGACGATCGCGCTGCTGCTGATGCAGATCGTGGAGGATCGGGTGGCGCGCTGGTATCTGGTCGGCGTGGCGGCGGTGCTGGTGACGATGATCGGCATCAGCCGTGTGTATCTGGGCGTGCACTGGCCAAGCGATGTGCTGGCCGGGTGGAGTTTTGGCACCCTTTGGGCGTTGGCCTGGTGGTCGCTGGGCGGGTGGCTGCGGATCAGGCGCGCGCGAGGAGCGCCATTGCTGCCTTGAGATGGGGGGCGTCGATCATCCGCCCGTCCAGGCTGAGCGCACCCGCGCCGGGATTGGCGGCGAACAGATCGACGATCGCCCGGGCATGGGCAACCTCATCCGCGCTGGGGGAAAAGGCGGCGTTGATCACCGGCACTTGCGAGGGGTGGATTGCCATCA
>JBBQDD010000285.1:0-3283 GCA_038319335.1 Sphingomonadales bacterium | reverse complement strand
TTGACGCCGTCTGCGACTTGCACAGCTTCCGGCTGGCCGGGGGTCATCTTGTCGATCAGGTTGAGCATCATCGGCGGGGATGCGAAGAAATAGGCATAGCCAAGCCCTGCCGCGATCAGCGCGACTATTGCCAAAATCACCCGACCGATCGTCATCCACCATCCCCATCCGTTGAACCCGGAGCGTGGGGCAGGGCCACGTGCAGCACAAGCCCCTTCATGGGGCCCTTCATTGGGCCCCTCATTGCCACTCGGCCGGAATCGGCATAGCAAACGTCAAAATCAATCGGGGAGAGTATGATGCGGAAATTGGCCATCGTCGCGCTGCTGCTGGCGGGCGCGAGCAGCGGTGCAGCCGTCGCCAAGGGGCCTGCCTATTCGGCCTCCATCGTGCGTACCAGCTATGGCATTCCGCACATCACCGCGAGCAACTGGCGCGGGATCGGCTACGGCGTGGGCTATGCCTATGCGCAGGACAATCTGTGCATGCTGGCAGAGGAATTCGCGACGGTGGCGGGCGAGCGATCGCTGCATTTCGGCCCGACCGATAGCGCGGTGCTGGGGTTTGAAAAGATCGGCAATCTGGCGTCCGACACTTTCTTTCGCGGCGCGATGGATCTGCCGAAGCTCCGGCGCGGCATCGCCGTGCAGGGGCCGGAATCGCGGCAGGTGATCGCTGGCTATGTTGCGGGCTATAACCGGTTGCTGCGCGAACTGGGGCCTGCGGGCGTGCCCGTAGAATGCCGGGGCAAAGCCTGGGTCCACCCGATCACCACGGATGATATGCTGCGGTTGACTGAAAAACAGGTGCTGCTGGCAAGCTCGCTCGCGCTGGCGGGTGCGGTGGTGAATGCAGCACCCCCGGGCGCGACACAGGCGGCTGATCAATCGGTAACTTTGCCCGATCAGGACAAGATCGGCATTGGCAGCAATGGCTGGGCATTTGGCGGCGATGTGACGGAAAACGGGCGCGGCGTGCTGATCGGCAATCCGCATTTCCCCTGGAATGGCCCGGCGCGCTTCTGGGAAATGCATCTGACGATACCGGGTGTATATGACGTGATGGGCGTGGGCATTGCCGGTACGCCGATCGTGTCGCTTGGTTTCAACAAGGATATCGGCTGGACCCACACCGTCACCGCCGCGCAGCATTTCACGCTGTTCGAACTTGCGATCGATCCTGCCGATCCGACCAGCTATATCGTTGACGGAAAATCCGAAAAGATGATCGCCAAGACTGTCAGCATCCCGATGCCGGGCGGGGCTGCGCCGGTCACGCGCACGCTATATTCCAGCCGTTTCGGGCCAATGGTCGCCGCGCCCGCATTGTTGCTCAGTTGGGGCAAGACCAAGGCGTTCTCGATGCGCGATGCCAATGCCGGCAACCAGCGCGGGCTGGCCGCGTGGATCGCCATCGGCAAGGCGAAATCAGTGGCGGACATCAAGGCGGCGGTATCGACGACGCTCGGCATTCCGTGGGTGAACACGATCGCGGTCGACCGGAACGGCAATGCACTGCATGCCGATGTGACGGCCGTACCCAATGTATCCGCCGCCAAGGCAAAGGAATGCGCGACGCCGGCGTCCGCGCTGCTCGCTGGCCGTGTCGTCCTGCTCGATGGCAAGCGATCCGCCTGTGATTGGGATAATACGCCGGGCACCGCCGCGCCGCGATTGCTGCCGCCGGGCGACCAGGCCGTGTGGGAACGCCGAGATTACCTTGCCAACAGCAACGACAGTTACTGGCTCAGCAATGCCAGCGCGCCTTACAAGCAATTGTCGCCGATTCTGGGGGCGTGGGGCACGGTGCGCACGCCGCGCACCCGATCTGGCCTGGTGGAGATCGCCCGGCGGCTGGCGGGCACTGACGGGCTGGCCGGCACCAAGATCGATCTGCCGCGCGCCGAGGCGATGGCGTTTGCCAACAAAAGCCTGGTTGCCGAACTGATGGTGGACAAGCTGCTGGCGCTGTGTGCGGGCAATGCGGAGGTGGCGGCTGCCTGCGATGCGCTGGGAAAATGGGATCGGAAATATGATCTCGACAGCCGGGGCGCGTATCTGTTTGCGGCGTTCGCGGCGAATATCCGCGCGCTGCCCAATTTGTGGGCGACCAAATATGACGCTGCCGATCCAGTACACACGCCGCGAGACCTGATCACCGACGGCGACAATGGCCCGAAGCTGATCGCCGCGCTCGCCAAGGCGGTCGCTACGCTGAAGGCAGAGGGGATCGCGCTCGATGCGCGCTGGGGCGATGTGCAGTTCGCGATGCGCGGCGATCAGCGGATCGCGATCCACGGTGCGGAAGGGGCGCTGGGCGTACTGAACGTCCAGCAAAATCAAAAGCTGCCGGGCGGCGTTACGCCGGTTCATGGCTCCAGCTATGTTCAGGCCGTGACGTTTGACGAAGCTGGGCCGGTGGTCGATGCGGTGCTCAGCTATTCACAGTCGACCAACCCGGCGTCCCCCCATTTCGGCGACCAGACGTTGCTGTATTCGGCGAAACGCTGGGTCCGGTTGCCGTTTTCGAAAGCGCAGATCGCCGCCGACGCGGTGGGTGCCCCGGTTACGATCAGCGAGTAGCAAGCCGGGCGGGCGGCGTGGTGCCGCCCGTCAGGGTCTTCACCCGGTCATAGGGCGTGAACTCGCCAAAGGTGCAATAGCCCGCCGTGACGGGCGATCCGCTGGGCCGAACGCCAATGCGTTCGCCGGTGCATACCTGCGAGCCGATGGTTTCGAACACCAACGTGGCATCGCCGCGCAGCCAGCGGCACTCTTGCTGCAGGGTGTTCACCCAGATGCGGCGTGATGACTGGCGATAGATGATTGTTCGGGTGCCGATCAGTTCGGGCGGGGTGGCCGCGCGGGTGGGGTAATAGCATTGCTCCGGCTTGCCGGCCACGCGCCCGTCAAGCGCCTTGGCGAGCGCCCGTGCCTCATGCTGGCGGGTGCGCTCAAGCGCGGATGGCGGTGCCGCCACGGCAGCGACGGGCACCATCATGGTCGCCATCAGGCCCAATGCGCGCACCTTATTTTGCCCGGGTATAGGGGGTGAAATCACCCAGTGCGCAGCCGCCCGTTTCAAAGCGCGTGAACGGATCAATCGTCCGGATGATGTTGCCGCGGCAAAGCTGCGAGCCGTAGTTGCGGACGACCAGAGTATTCGATCCTGGCGAGGCGCTGCACCCGCCGGTGGTATCGTTGCGATAGGTCAGCCGGTTGTTGAACTTGTACAGGATGACGTCGCCGATGGTTTCGGTGCTGTAATTGGGGCGAAACTGCGA
>JBBQDD010000284.1:0-3320 GCA_038319335.1 Sphingomonadales bacterium | reverse complement strand
TTCACACGCCTCGAGCAGGAGGAGCGCGAGGAATCGGGTCGTCAGACCGCGATCAAGAACGAGCTCGAATGGATCCGCCAGGGCGCCAAGGCGCGCCAGACCAAGTCCAAGGCGCGTATAGCCAAGTTCGACCAGTTGGTGGAGGCGCAGAAGAACCGCTCACCCGGCAAGGCGCAGATCGTCATCCAGGTGCCCGAGCGCCTCGGCGGCAAGGTGATCGAGGTCGAGAACCTCTCGATGGCCTATGGCGACAAATTGCTGTTCGAGGATCTCTCGTTCATGCTGCCCGCGGGCGGCATCGTCGGCGTGATCGGTCCCAACGGCGCGGGCAAGTCGACTTTGTTCAAGCTCATCACCGGCCAGGAAAAGCCCGATAGCGGCAAGATCGACCTCGGCTCGACCGTGCGCCTGGGCTATGTCGACCAGAGCCGCGATCACCTCGATCCCAAGAAGAACGTGTGGGAGGAAATCTCCGAGGGCCATGACTATATGAAGGTCAACGGCCACGACCAGTCGACCCGCGCCTATGTCGGCGCGTTCAACTTCAAGGGACAGGACCAGCAGAAAAAGGTCGGCCAGCTATCGGGCGGCGAGCGCAACCGCGTCCACCTAGCCAAGATGCTGAAAGAGGGCGGCAACGTGCTGCTGCTCGACGAACCGACCAACGATCTGGACGTGGAAACGCTGCGCGCGCTGGAAGAAGCGCTGGAAAGCTTCGCGGGCTGTGCCGTGGTCATCAGCCATGACCGCTTCTTCCTGGACCGGCTGGCCACGCACATTTTGGCGTTCGAGGGGAACAGCCATGTCGAGTGGTTTGAGGGGAACTTCGAATCATATGAGGAAGACAAGCGTCGCCGGATGGGCGATGCGGCGGACCGGCCGACACGGTTGGCGTATAAGAAGCTGACGCGTTAAACTGGCTTGCCCAAGCATCGTCTTTGTAAAACAAAACGGTGTGAGAGAGCTATGATGCGGAAGATTCTGGTTCTGCTGGCGACCATGCTGGCATTGCATCCGCTGAGCACTTGGGCCCAGTCCGTCAGCGCGGCAAAGCCGCTTGCCAAGCTTTCGGCGGCCAAGGCCCCCATTGGTAGCTTTACCGATCTGACTCCGGCGATGGTCGATTTTGCAGACACATCTGCCGGTCTGTCGGACGCCGCCTTGATCGCGGCTTTCCACGCCAGGTTCGATCCGGTGCTACCAGGGTATTTCGACGGGAAGGGAGATGCTCAGCCACAGGCCGATGCGTCCATCATCCAAAAGCTGCGGGCTTTTCCCGATCGGCGGGCCAAGTTCATCGCGACCGCCGCCGCATTTCGCACCGCCTTTGACCGGGGACAAGCGCATTTTCGCGCGGCTTTCCCTGATTACCGGCTGCCCTTGCCGGTCTATCTCGTTCATTCAATGGGACAGCAGGATGGCGGCACACGCACGGTTGCCGGACGGACCATCATGTTCTTCGGTGCAGACGTCATCGCGCAAATCCATGATGAAGCGACGATCGGGCCGTTTCTCGATCACGAGCTTTTCCACGCCTATCACGGGCAGTATTTCCCCGACTGTGATCAGCTATGGTGCAGCCTGTGGGAGGAAGGGCTGGCGACGTACGTCGCGTCACGCCTCAATCCGGGCGCCGACGATCGGCAACTGCTGCTAATGCAGCCCCGGCCGATCAGGCCCGAAGTTGAGCCGCGCCTCGCTGAGGCAATGTGCGGTCTTGCGGGCAAGCTGCAATCGACCGGCCAGGATGATTACGAGCTGTTTTTCCTGGGGCGCAGCGGGAAGGGGTCGTTCCCGCCGCGCTATGGCTATTTGCTGGGGTATCTGCTCGCACAGTCGATCGGCGAAACGATGTCGCTGACCGAACTGGCAAAATTGCCGCCAGCCAAGGTCGAGCCGCTGCTAAAGGCCGCGATCGAGCGCTATGGCCCGTGCGGCACGACGGGCGAGCCCGCGCACCCTAAACCGTAAACCGCTTCGTGAAGCCCTTTGGCAGTCGGTCGGTTGCGGGTTCGGCAGTCACGTTTTCGACGCGGGCGTGTTCTGATCCGGTGCGGCATTCGTCGATCAGGGTGTTGACGGCATCTTCATCGCCCACGGCGAGCATTTCCACGCGGCCGTCCTTGATATTGCGCACCCATCCAGCCAGCCGAAGCTCCTGTGCGCGGCGGATCGCCCAGGCGCGGTAGCCGACATTGTGGACCTTGCCGGTGATAAAAATCCTGCGCATCACGCTCATTCAACTGCTCTTTTCCATTCGGGGGCGATTGCCTGCCGCGGCCCTAGCACGGATGTAACGTCAGCAGCGCGCTTTCCGCCGCAATTGCGGCATGGCTCGTCGAAATTGGGGCGGCGAAACCGGCGGGTGGGCAGGCGCTATTCGGGATAGCGGATTGCCAATACCTCGTAATCGCATGTTCCTGCGGGCAGGGTGACGCGCCTTGTGTCACCCACGGTCGCGCCGCGCAGGGCGCGAGCCAGCGGCGCGCTCCAGCCGATCAGCCCGGCGCTCGCATCGGTTTCGTCGTCGCCCACAAGCGTGATGATGCGCTCACGATCCTCATCGTCGAGCAGGGTTACGATCGCGCCGAAGAAAATGCGGGAGCGGTCAATCTGCGCGGCAGGATCGATCACCCGGGCGGTCTTCATGCGGCGTGAGAGCCAGCCGAGCCGCCGGTCAATCTCGCGCAATCGTTTGCGGCCATAGATGTAGTCGCCGTTTTCGGATCGGTCACCATTGCCCGCCGCCCAGGAAACGACATCAACGATGCGCGGGCGTTCCTCGCCGAGCAGCTGATCATATTCGGCTCGCAGCACGGCATAGCCCGCCGGCGTGATGTAGTTGGGCGTCTCCACGCGATCTGCCGGACCAGAGGAGATCAGGCTGATGGATTACGCCCGAGATACCAGCTGATCCGGGCATTCCCCTGGGACCGCGCCCGCTGCGGATTGAGCAGATCATACACTACGGCATTTTCCAGCACGCGCTGCACATAGTTGCGCGTCTCGGACAGCGGAATGGCCTCTATCCAGTCGATCATGTCGGTGCCGCCCATGCGCGGGTCGCCGTTGGATTTCAGCCATTTGTTCACATTGCCCGGCCCGGCATTGTACGCCGCCACTGCCAGGGGATAGCTGCCGTACAGATCGAACATGCGCTGGAAATAGGTTGAGCCCAGCTGGATGTTGTAATCGGTATCGGTGGTCAGCGCGCTGCCATCATAGGACAGGCCAAGCTTCCCCGCCGTTTCCCGCGCGGTGCCGGGCATCAATTGCATCAGCCCGCGCGCGCCAACGCGGCTGACAGCGGCGCGATCAAA
>JBBQDD010000283.1:0-3323 GCA_038319335.1 Sphingomonadales bacterium | reverse complement strand
AGCCTGGCCGCGATGGAGGTGATGCGCGCGATCGTGCCGTTCGGCGCAGAAACGGCGGGCAAGCTGCTGATTGTCGATGCGCTCGATTTCCGGTTCCGCGCGCTGTCGCTGCCCAAGGATCCCGGCTGCCCCTCCTGCGGCGCGGGGCGGGCGGCATGACGGGGGCGGCATGACCGGGCTGGCGATTATCGTCACCACGCCCGATCCGGTGCGGTTCCGCGCTGCGCTGACGCTGGCGGTGGCGCAGCGGGCGCTGGGCGGGCGGGTGCAGGTGTATTGCCACGAAGCGAGCGTGGCGTTGCTGATGGCTGCTGCGCGGGCGGATGATGATGGCGTTGCGCTTGCCAGTGCGGGGCTGCCTGACCGGCTGGCGCTGCTGGCAATGGCGCTGGACGGCGGCGTCACGCTGATCGCCTGCCAGACCGGCTTGGCGATGGCCGGGGTATCGATGGACGATGTGGTGGCGGGCGTGGAGGCTGGCGGCATGATGGGCCTGCTCGCCGATCTGGGCGATGATCGGCTGGTGACTGTTTAGGGATTACCTGTTCGTCGGTGTCATCCCGCCGCCGCCTGCCTGCTCAACGCTTGCCGCTGGCGATCGCGGTAGATGTCGATCACTTCGGTCAGGCCTTCCATGAACGAAATCTCGGGCCGCCAGCCAAGCTCGCGCTCGATGCGGCCGGGGTTCACTGCGTGCCGCCGGTCCGCCAGTCGCCGGTCGTGCAGGAAGGTGATCAGCGATCGCCGTTTGCGGCCATCGGCGCGCGGATCGAGCCGGTCGAGCAGATCACAGATCATCGCGACCACGGCGAGATTATTATGCTCCTCGCGCCCGCCGATCGAATAGGATTCGCCCGTGTGGCCGCGCAGGAACACGGCTTGCAGCGCGCGGGCATAATCCTCCACATGCATCCAGTCGCGCACTTCGGAACCAGCGCCGTAAATTGGCACGGCAATGCCCTCAATCGCCGCCAATATCGCATGGGGAATCAGCTTGCCGGGCTTTTGCCACGGGCCATAGCCGGGGTTGGCATGCGACAGCACCACCGGCAGGCCAAAGCTTGCATGCCAGGCCCGCACCAGATGGTCCGCCGCCGCGCGCACCGCTGCAACCGGCGATGTCGGCTGGTACGGCGCGGTTTCATCGACCGCGCCGGAGCCTGCCGAGCGATCGCCGAATACCGCGTTGGTCGATACATGGTGGAAGCGGAAACGCGCCCGCGCATCGGGCAACAACGTGCGCCAATGCTCCAGCGACGCCTCAAGCATCTGGTATGTCCCGCCGACGTTGGTATCGATGAACGGCGGCATATCGCCGCCATGTCGATCGGCCCGGCCCTCTGCGGCCAAATGGATCACCCCATCCACCGATTCCGCCGCCATCACCCCGGCAATCAGCGCGCGATCCAGAATCTCGCCTTCGACAAAGCGGTAATTGGGTTGGTCAGCGGGCACTGCCAGCGCCTCTGCCTCAACTGAATCGACCAGCGAATCGACGTTGATCACCCGCAGCGACCCGTTGCTCGCGAGCAGCCGGCACACCGCCGATCCCACAAATCCCGCCCCGCCCGTCACCAATATGGTGCGTTCCGGCGGGGTATAGGTGATGCGGATCGGCACCCGCGTTACCACCGGGCGCGCCCCGCACCAGCAATCGACAATATCCTCGACATGGCATTGGCCCCGCTGGAAAATTACCCCTGGAAATATCCTGGGGTGAATTTACCGGCCAAATCTTAAGCGAACCTTGCGATTGGCAGGCCCGCGCGTCGCTGGGTTTTGCTAACCATCTCTGGAAACGATGTTTTTCGGGCGCGCTTCAACCCCGCGCGAGTAGATCAACCGCAAACTGGCGCACCGCCGGGCCAATGTCGTCACGGGCCAGTGCCAGCGCCAGATTGGCCTGGATGAACCCCGCCTTGTCCCCGCAATCATAACGCGTGCCGTTGAAGGTCAGCCCGTGGAATGGCTGGTGGCCGATCATCCGGGCCATCGCATCGGTCAGCTGAATTTCGCCCCCGGCCCCCTTTTCCTGCGTCTCGAGCACCCGCATCACTTCGGGTTGCAGGATATACCGACCGATGACGGCCAGGTTTGACGGGGCGGTGCCAATCGCGGGCTTTTCCACCAGACCCTTCACTTCGGTCAGCGGGCCATCGCGGTAGCCGGGGGTGATGACGCCGTATTTGTCGGTCTGGTCGTCGGCAACTTCCTGCGCGCAGATCATGTTGCCGCCGGTTTTGTTATACGCTTCCACCATCTGGCGCAGGCAACCGGGCGTGCCGACCATGAAATCGTCGGCGAGCAGCACGGCGAACGGCTCATCCCCCACGATATCGCGCGCGCACCACACGGCATGGCCCAGCCCCATCGGCTCCTGCTGTCGAACATAGGCCACCGCGCCGGGCGTCAGCCGAGTCTGGTGCAGCAATTCCATTGATTTGCCGCGCGCCGCCATGGTCGCTTCCAGCTCATAGGCGATGTCGAAATGGTCCTCGATCGCCGATTTGCCGCGCCCGGTGACGAAAATCATCTGTTCGATCCCGGCATCCAGCGCCTCATCGACGGCATATTGGATCAGCGGACGATCCACGACCGGCAGCATTTCCTTGGGCAGCGCCTTGGTGGCCGGCAGAAAGCGCGTGCCGAGCCCGCCAACCGGGAAAACTGCCTTGCGCAGGGGCTTGAACGTCATCATCGTCTCCATCGAAGCGCTGCCGTTAAACGCCCGGCGGGGAAGTGGCAAATCACGTGCCTAAACAGCCGCAGCCCGGCGGATCGTTAGCGCGGCTTTAAGCAGCGCCGCGTAAGGCAATGGCATGGCATCCGATCGCTCGCCCCGCATCCTGTTGATCTTCGGCACCCGGCCTGAGGCGATCAAGCTTTTTCCCGTCATCCACGCCCTGCAAGCCGTGCCCGGGCTGGTGGTGCGCAGCTGCGTGACGGCGCAGCACCGTGGGCTGCTGGATCAGGTGCTGGCCATTGCCGGAATAACGCCGGATATTGACCTGGACCTGATGGAACCGGGCCAGACGCTCGATCGGCTGACGGCACGGCTGCTCACCAGCCTGGGCGAGGTGATGGATGCCGAACAGCCTGACCGGGTGATCGTGCAGGGCGATACCGCCACCGCCATGGTTGGCGCGCTGGCGGCCTATTACCGGCGCATCCCGGTCAGCCATGTCGAGGCGGGATTGCGATCGGGCGATATCTATCATCCCTTCCCCGAAGAGGTGAACCGCCGCATCGTCGCCCCTATCGCGGACCAGCATTTCGCGCCTACCCAGACGGCGGCCGATGCGCTGCTGCGCGAAAACATTGCG
>JBBQDD010000282.1:0-3338 GCA_038319335.1 Sphingomonadales bacterium | reverse complement strand
GGAGCAGCGTGTGCGTTTGAAATTATTGGTGGCAGCCAGCCTGATGGCTTTGGCAGCGTGCAGCCCAGTGGCGACCGCACCCGGCGGATCGATGACGGCGATGGCGCAGGCGGGGGACTGGGCAAAGTTTCGCGATGCCTTCGTCAACACCTGGTTCGAGCTTGATCCGGCCAATGCGGTTTACCAGGGCAAGCATGAATTTGACGGGCGCCTGCCCGATTGGAGTGCCGCTGGCCTGAAGAAACAGGGCGATTTCCTGCGCGAAACGATCGCCGCGGCGGGCAAGTTCGATGCCGCCAAGCTATCCGAAGCGGACCGGTTTGAGCGTGATTATCTGGTGAAGGTGGCGCAAGGGAAATTGTTCTGGCTGGAGGATGCCGATCAGCCACATCGCAACCCGACCTATTATGTCGGCGGCGGGCTTGACCCCAATGTCTATATCGCGCGGCCCTATGCCGATGCACCGACGCGAATGAAGGCGATGATCGCGTTTTTCAAAAGCGTGACGATGCAGGCCCCCAATATCCGCGCGAACCTGAAAACGCCGATGCCGCTCAGCTTCGTCAACTACGGCGTGGCCGGGTTCAACGGTTTTGCCGATTTTTACGCCGGTGACGCGAAAAAGGCATTTGCGAGCGTCAACGATCCCGCGCTGCAAAAGGAGTTCGACACGGCATCCCAGGCCGCAGCCAAGGCGATGCGCGACATCGGCACCTGGCTGGAAAGCCAGCGCGGCACGGCGACGCAGGATTTCGGGCTGGGTGCGGATCGCTTTGCGCGAATGCTGGCCGCGACCGAAGGGGTCAACACCCCGCTCGCCGAGCTGGAAAAGATCGGGATGGCTGATTTGAAACGCAATCAGGATGCGTTCGTGGCGGCCTGCGCCAAATTCGCCCCCGGTGCGACGATCGAGGCGTGCACCGCCAAGATGAATGCAAACAAGCCCGAGGGCGGCCCTGTGGCCGAGGCGCGGCGGCAGATCCCGATGCTGCGCGCGTTCGTGATCGACAAGGATCTCGTCTCGATTCCCGGCACCGAAGAGGCGTTGGTGGAGGAAAGCCCGCCC
Organism: Sphingomonadales bacterium; assembly: GCA_038319335.1. Lineage (GTDB taxonomy): Bacteria > Pseudomonadota > Alphaproteobacteria > Sphingomonadales > Sphingomonadaceae > Sphingomonas. The sequence goes on along the minus strand of JBBQDD010000282.1, from coordinate 2,272 downwards.
TATAACCGCCAGAACTCGGCCTATATCGATCCGCCAGGGCCGTTCGATAAGGGCATTCCGTCCGTCTATTACATCTCGCCGCCCGATCCGAGCTGGTCGAAGGAAGTGCAGGACGGGTTCGTGCCCGGCAAGCAGGATTTGCTGTTCACGTCGGTGCATGAAGTGATGCCAGGCCATTTCGTCCAGTTCCTCCACGCCAATCGCTCGCCATCATTGTTCGGGCAGTTGTTCGTTGGTTACGCCTATGCGGAGGGCTGGGCGCATTATACCGAGGAAATGATGTGGGAGGCCGGGCTGAACAACGGCGACCCTGAAACGCATATCGGCCAGCTTGCCAACGCATTGCTGCGTGATTGCCGGTTCCTGTCGGCGATCAGGCTGCATTCGGGCACGATGACGCAGGAGCAGTCCCGCGAATTGTTCATCAAGGAATGTCACCAGGACGAAGGCACGGCGCGCCAGCAATCCGCACGCGGCACCTATGATCCCGCTTACCTGAACTACACGCTCGGCAAGCTCATGATCCGCAAGCTGCGCGCGGACTGGACTGCCAGCCGGGGCGGTACAAAGGCCTGGAAGGGCTTCCACGACGCTTTCCTCAGCTATGGCGGCCCGCCAATCCCGCTGGTGCGGCAGGCGATGATGAAGGAGGGGACCGCGAAATCGGTATTTTAAAGGGGTGCTTCGGGTTGGCGCAATGATCCGATTGCCAGCTTGCTAAGATTTATTGCTGCACCGCACCATTTCATGCTATGCAAGCATTGATGAAGCAGCCCGAATCCCAAGGCGATGATAGTGCCCCGACCGGCCCGGTGCCGACGATCCTTGAAGCGATCGTCCGGCGCCTGTGCCTGAGCGCGGTGTATAATCGCGGTATCGTCACGCTCGCGCCGCATATCCTGTACACCAAGCATGACGAGCTTCATCTTGATGCAGTCGCGCTGGAACGCGATGGCAAGCCGCCGCGCGAGATCAAGATGGGGACGTATCGGCTCAGCGGTCTGGGCAGCATCGCCCTGGTCGATCGGGCATTCGTGCCCGTCGAGCTATTCGATCCGCTTGAGGCGAAATATCAGGATGTCACGCTGATGACGGTGGACCGGGTCTAGCGGCTACATCGTCCCGGGTCAGGTGCCGCCAACCTCACCCAATCGCGACAAAACTGTCCATCACGCGTTTGCGGCCAGCGCTTTCGAAATCGATTTCCAGCTTGTTGCCGTCAATCTCGGCGATGTCGCCATAACCAAATTTCTGGTGGAAAACGCGCATCCCGACGGCCAGGTCGCTGCGCCCCTTGTTGCCGATGCTGACGGCGCTGGCGCGTGATTCCACCACACGGGCGGGATCGCGCACGAAGCTTGATCCGCTGCCCGCTGCCCGTTGCCATCCTGGCCCGCGCCCGGTGCCGCGCGCCACATCGGCAAAGGGATCGGCGCGTTCCGACCAGTTGGCGCGCCACAGGCTTTCGCCGCCGGCCATGCTGGTTTCGCTGTCGATATGGGCAGGGGGCAGTTCGCCGACGAAACGGCTGGGGATGCTCGACGTCCATTGGCCATAGATGCGGCGGTTGGCGGCGTGGAGGATGATGGCGCGACGGCGCGCCCGGGTGATCGCGACATAAGCGAGGCGCCGTTCCTCCTCCAGCGATGCGTTCCCGCCCTCGTCAATGGCGCGCTGCGAGGGGAACAGCCCTTCTTCCCAGCCAACCAGGAAAACCGTGTCATATTCCAGCCCCTTGGCAGCGTGGATCGTCATAATCGTCACCTTCGCTTCCTCCGCCTGCGCCTCGTTATCCATCACAAGGCTCACATGCTCCAGGAACGCGCCCAGCGTTTCATATTCCTCCATCGCGCGGACAAGTTCAGACAGGTTTTCGAGGCGGCCCGATGCCTCGGTTGATTTTTCTGCCTGCAGCACGGCGGTGTAGCCGCTTTCATCGAGGATCTGGCGGGCCAGTTCCGGGTGCGGCAAATCCGCCGCCATCTGCCGCCAGCGGGCAAGGTCGATCACGAAGTTGCCGAGTGACCGCCGCGCCTGCGGGGTAAGCTCATCGGTATCCAGGATGCGCGCGGCGGCGGTGCTCAGCGGCACGCCCTGGGCGCGGGCCAATTGGTGCACGCGCTGCACCGCCTTGTCGCCCAGACCGCGTTTGGGGACGTTGACGATGCGTTCGAACGCCAGATCATCGGCGGGTTGGCTGACGATGCGCAGATACGCGAGCGCATCGCGGATTTCCGCACGCTCGTAAAAACGGAAACCGCCGACGATCCGG
>JBBQDD010000281.1:0-3355 GCA_038319335.1 Sphingomonadales bacterium | reverse complement strand
GCACCTTGCAATTTGTGGCGGTGGTTGCCGCAACGTTGCGACGGGATCGGTGATGAACGATAAACGCGCGGGCGACGCCCATACTCTGATCCAATACTGTAACAACGCCGCACAAAAGCTGACCAATCCGCCAAAAGCGGGCTGTTTTTAGGTGCGCAAACACCAACGTCAAGAATGATGATTCCACCCCGCCCAAGTGGCGGTGGTTAGCGTTGATGCGCCCTCGGGAGCGATACGGCACTTAGGAGTGGCTGACGCCGTTTGTGCCATTTCGACCCAAGCCATTAACCAGTGAGGTGAGTAATGGTTCCAGCGCCGCGCATCGCCCGTCAAACGCCGTAATGCGCGCGGTACCAGGCCACAAAGCTGGGCACCCCGGTGGCGACGCTGGTAGACGGCACATAATTGATCAGCGCGCGCAGTAGTTCGGTTGATGCTTCGGTGCGCAACACCTCGCCAGGTTGCATCGGCAGCAGGTTCATGATTGCGGGCTTTCCGACCGCCTGTTCGATGGCGGCGATATAATCGAGGAGCTTCACCGGCTCGCCCTGCGCGATGTTGACGATCCGGTGGGGGGCGACCGGTGACAGGCTGTCAGCGGGGGAGACGGGAATAGTACCGGGGACCGCGTCGATCAGCCGCACCACCGCCTCTGCCAGGTCTGCCACATACGTAAAATCGCGAACCATCTTGCCGTGATTATACACGTCGATCGGGGTGCCTTCGATGATGGCGCGGGTGAATTTGAACAGCGCCATATCGGGTCGGCCCCATGGGCCATAGACGGTGAAGAACCGAAAGAACGTCATCGGCACGCCGAACAAATGGGCATAGCTGTGGCCCATCAGTTCCGTCGCGCCCTTGGTCGCGGCGTAGAAGGTAAGCGGGGTGGCGCATTGATCGCGCTCACGAAACGGCATCGCGGTGTTGCCGCCGTAGAATGAGCTGGTTGACGCAGCGAGCAGATGCGCCGGTTTGGTCCGCCGCGCGAGTTCCAGCACGTTGAAGCTGCCGACCAGGTTCGACGCGACATAGGTTTCGGGATGATCGATCGAATAGCGCACCCCGGCCTGTGCCGCGAGGTGGATGACGACATCGGGCGCAAACGCCTTCCAGATCGGGGCCAATGCCGCCATATCGTCAATCGACACCCGCGCCACGGCGAAGTTGGGATGCGCCAGCAGCACCGCGTTGCGCTGTTCCTTCAGCGTCACATCATAATAATCGGAGAAATTATCGATGCCGAGCACGGTGTAGCCCCGATCGAGCAGCGCCTGCGCGACATGCATGCCGACAAAGCCCGCCGATCCGGTTACAAGGACTTTCCTGCCCGCCATCATCGTTCGCCACGTCCCCGGTGAATTGCCGTCCAGCAAGCGCGCGCCGGCGCGATCGTTGCAGCACTTAAAGCACAGATAGGTGAACAGTTCGCCACTGGCGAGCGCGGGGACCACCGTGCCGTCGCGTGCCTTGTCGGTCTGCTGCCAACCTGGCGGCAGCGCCGCTGCCCCAAAAACATGTGCTTCGGCTGACCGCTCCGGGGTGACAGACGCGCTGCGCCGTGTAACGAAATACTCGAACCAACGAATGGATATCATGCCCGATCTTGCCGTTTTTTACGAACACCCCCTCTGGTTCGCGCCGTTGTTCGCCGCACTTGATGCGCGCGGCGTTGATTATGTGAAGCTGGGTATTGAAGGTCATAGCTTCGACCCTGCCGGTTCGCCGCCGCCTGCGCGCGTGGTGCTGAGCCGACTTGCCATGTCGAGCTTTTTGCGCAGCGCCGATCACGCGATTTTCTACACGCCGGCGCTGTACGCGCATTGGGCCGGGCAGGGCGCGCGGATCATCAACGGGGCCGATGTGCTGGCGGTCGATGCCAATAAGGCGCGGCAACTGGCGTTGATTTCCTCGCTCGGGCTGGCGATTCCGGCGACCCGCGTGGTGCACCGGGCAGCCGACATTCCTGCGGCAGCGAGCGACCTTCGCTTTCCGATTGTGGTAAAGGCCAATATCGGCGGATCGGGCGCGGGCATAATGCGCTATGAAACGCCCGCTGATCTTGCGCTTGGAGTGGCCGACAAGTTTTTGCCGACCAGCATCGACGGGGTGTTGCTCGTCCAGGAATATGTGCCCGCCCGCGATGGCCGCATCACCCGTATCGAAACGCTGAACCGCAAATATCTCTACGCCATCGACATCGATGGCGGCGGGCAGTTCGATCTGTGTCCGGCGGATGCGTGCGTGGCCGATGGCAAACCTATCGTGATGACCCACGCCGATCCTGCCCCCGCGCTGATCGACGCGGCAGAGCGCATCGCCACCGCCGCCGGGCTGGATGTCGGCGGCATCGAAGTGATGATCGACGACCGCGACGGGGTGCCACGTTTCTATGATATCAATGCGTTATCGAACTTTGTGGCCAAGCCGCTGGACGTGCTGGGTTGGGATCCGCATGAAAATTTGATCGATTACATCGTTAGTGAAATTGCGAAGGTACAGGTATGAGATACGGTTACTGGATGCCGGTGTTCGGCGGCTGGCTGCGCAACGTGGCCGATGAGCAGATGGATGCGAGCTGGGATTATACCAGGCGCCTGGCGATCAACTCCGAGAAATGGGGCTATGACCTGTCGCTGATCGCCGAGCTGAACATGAACGATATCAAGGGCGTCGGCGCGCCGACGCTTGATGCGTGGTCCACCGCAGCGGCAGTCGCGGCGGTAACGAGCACGCTGGAGCTGATGGTCGCGGTGCGCCCCAATTTCCACCAGCCCGCGCTGTTTGCCAAGGCAGCGGCCAGCATTGATCAGATCGCGGGCGGCAGGCTCGCGCTGAACGTCGTGTCGTCCTGGTGGGCGGATGAGGCGCGGCGTTACGGCCTGCAGTTCGACCAGCATGATGATCGCTATGCCCGCACCAGCGAGTGGTTGCAGGTGGTGGAAGGCATGTGGCGCGAGGAGGAGTTTGATTTCGCCGGCAAATTCTACACCACTGACAAGGCGATTTGCAGCCCCAAGCCCGTGCGCAAGCCCGTTACCTATGCAGGCGGGGAGAGCGAGGCCGCCAAGACGCTGATCGTCAATCAGTGCGATGCCTATGTGATGCACGGCGACCCGGTGGATGCGATCGCCCCCAAAATCGCCGATATGGCGGCGCGGCGGGAGGCGGTGGGCAAGCCGCCGATGCAATATGGCATGGCCGCTTACGCCATCGTCCGCGACAGCGAGGCCGAAGCCCAGCGCGAGCTGAAGCGCATCACCGAAGTGAGCGAACTGCCCGCCGGGTATGATAACTTCGACCAGTGGCTGTCCGGTACCCAGCTGGAACGCGAGATGAAGATCAACGAATATTC
>JBBQDD010000280.1:0-3365 GCA_038319335.1 Sphingomonadales bacterium | reverse complement strand
AGGCGCAGGAGGCGCAGGCGGCGCCGCGATTGGCGTCGGGTTATAGTTCGCGGGCGGCGTTGCCACCGACTGAACCTGCACCACGGGCGGGTTGGGATTGCGAACGATCGGCGGCGGCGACACCACCGGCGGCGGCGTCATCGGCGTGTCTGGCGGCGGCGGCGGCGGTGGCTCGTCTGGCGGCGGCGGCGGCGGTGGCGGCGCGACGTCAAACGTGTTGAGTTCTTCCGCCGCCTTCTTCACGTATTTATACGCAAGGCCGGTGACGAAGGCATAGCCGATAACCGCATGGATGAGGGCGACGATAACAATCGCCACCACCCTGCTGCTACCATCAGTCCGATCTGCATAAGCCATTCAGGTACGAAACTCCTATTGCACCGTCAGTGTATCCCCGCGCCATCCGTGCTTCGGATTGCCGTAGGGCTGCCGTGAGCCATTATATCCTTCACCGAGACAATATCTCTATCGCCACCGCCACACCGACGCAAACGCTTTGTCGTGCGCAACAAACGTACAATCCCAGCGTGGCAGAATTATTTCTGTATCAAACCGCACCAATCCCCTAACGCAATCGACATGCTATACGTTCCAAAGGCTGTGCCGCTTATGGTGATCAATCTCGCGCGACAATCGGCACTTGCCGCGGCCTTGGCGGTCGTGGCGATCACAGGTTTCGGCGTTGTTTCGGGGGCATCGGCGCAGCGCCGCCCTGCCCCCGCACCCGCCGTGGCAGCCATCCCCGCGCCGCCCTATGCCGCCGTCGCAGACCTGGTGCTGCGATCCCCCATGATCATCGATTCGACGATCCGCAGCGTGCAGAAACTAAAGGGGCCGGAGGCGGTCGGTGCGCCCCCCGGCTATGCCCGGCTGTATGTTCAGGCCGATGTTCTAGCGTTGATTCGCGGGACTGATTCGGTGCCGGCGCGGATTGGATACATCCTTGATGTGCTGCCCGATTCGCGCGGAAAATTGCCCAAGCTCAGCAAGGCCAGGGTGCTGCTATATGCGCGCGCCGTGCCGCGCCTGGCGGGGCAGGTGCAGTTGACCGGCCCCGATTCCCAACGCCCCTGGACGCCCGCGCTGGACGCCCTGAGCCGCCGTATCGCGACCGAAGCGCTCGCTGCCGATGCACCGCCTGCTGTTACCGGCGTCGGCAACGCGTTTCACGTGCCGGGATCACTGCCGGGCGAAGGGGAAACCCAGATTTTCCTGACGACGGATGATCGCCGTCCGGTATCGATCAGCATCCTGCGGCGGCCGGGCGAACAACCCAGTTGGGCCGTATCGCTGACCGAAATCGTCGATGAATCAGCCGCCCCGCCAAAACGCGATACGTTGCTGTGGTACAGACTGGCCTGTGCCCTTCCGGCACAATTGCCCAGCGCTGCTATTGAAAAAATGAGCGAAACGGATGCGGCCGGTGCGATCGAGGATTATGCATTCGTGCTGCGGTCGCTGGGTCGGTGCACGCGGGGTTAGTCGCCGAAACCGACCCTGAAACTAGCCGCGTTGCCATACGCCGTGGTCGATTCGGATCACTTGCCCTGTAACCGATTTCGCGCCGATCAGATACGCGATCGTGCCCAGCACATCTTCCATCTCCACCTCCGGCTGGACCTGCACGGCGCAAAGCCGCTGCTGGGGTGCCAGTTCAATCGCCAAAGGCTCAATCGCGGCGATCAGCAGATGTGCGTCGATTGCTTTCATGGCCGCCATTTCCACCACGATCACAATGGCTTGCGCCGTCGATGCGCGCGTGCCTTCGATCAGCGTCGCGACATCGCCTGATGCCACCAAGACCAGCGCATCGCCATCCACCCGCCCCACCGCGATTTCAGCCGCCAGCGCGGCCGCCAGATCACTGGTGCCCTGAACCATCGCAGCGTTCATCGCCGGTGGCGGACCAGTGTCATCCCGATGGCCTCGCCCGCTTCCGAAATCGCAAGTTTCACGATCTTCACCTGCACCCGCTGCACCCGCGCATCCTCCCGCAACAGCGTCTGCGCGATATGATCAGCCACACCCTCGATCAGGGTGAAGTGCACCCCTTCCGGCAGCGCCGTCGTCGCGGCGCGCTTCAGGTCGAGATAGTTCTTCGATGCCGACAGCGGTGTATCAGGCGCGAAGTGAGCGGGGCATTCCAAATCGACGGTCATCGATAGCAGCAGTGGCTGCGGCAGATGCGTTTCCTCCGAATAAATGCCTGTCAGCACAGACACTTCAAAGTCATTCACTTCCAGTTGTAGTCGATCGTTCAACCTGGCTTCCCCATTGGCGTCTACTGCGTCACCCGGCGCGCGCCATAGCAGGTTGCGCGCCGGGGGGAAGCGGTGCGGCTGATAACAGCCAGACCGGGCCCTTCAAGCGGCAGCACTTGGCCGCGCAGACATTTCCGCGTGCCACCTGGCGATGTGATGCAACCCATCGGGAATGCACAGCCCCGCTCGCGCCGCGAAATCGATCGTGATCAGCGCGGTGATATCGGCAAAGCTGATCGCATCGCCCGTAACCCATGGGGATGTGGCGAGTTGCCCGTCCAGATGATCAGCGAATTCGCCCCACATGATGCCGGCGCGGGCGACGAGGGCCGGGATGATCGGGATCGGCGGCCAGCGCCCCGGTTGCCCGCGCCCCTCCATTTGCGGTTTCGAATTGCGAAACGCGTAAACGGCAGCGGCATAGCCGTCGGATTCGATCCGCCGGGTCCATGAATCGATCAGGGCGACGCTGCGGGCATCTGTCCCAAAAAGGGGCGGTTGCGGGTGCAACACTTCAAAATACCGGCAAATTGACGCTGATTCGGTGATCACGGTGCCATCATCCAGCTCCAGCGCAGGCACCGCGCCGCGAGGATTGATCGCCAGATAGTCGGTGCCCAGATGCTCATCGCTGCGCAGGTCGATCGCCACGCGGTCCACGGCAATCCCCTTTTCCGCCAGATACACCCGGACGCGGCGGGGGCTGGGCGCCCAGGACGAATCGTAAAGTTTCACGGGAACGCTTCCATTCGGCTTGTGTTCAGCGCGATCAAGGCTAATGCGCGCTGCCCCGGGCGTCCATTGGCTGACGGTTGGTTGATAAGGGTTTGCGGTGATCCATCTGGTGCCCCTGGCGGCGATAGCTCCTGCCGATATCGAAGCGCTGCTCGATTCGGCATTCGGGGCCGATCGACATTTGCGCACCGCCTACCAGATCAGGCGCGGTACGGCGTTTGACGCTGCGCTCAGCTTTGCGGCGATTGACGGCGACGATCTGGTGGGCGTCATCCAGTGCTGGCCGGTCGCCCTGACGGTGGACGATGGCGGCTCGGTTCCCTTGCTGATGGTGGGGCCGGTCGCCGTGCTGCCAGCCCGCCAGCGCGA
>JBBQDD010000279.1:0-3367 GCA_038319335.1 Sphingomonadales bacterium | reverse complement strand
AGGCCGACCAGGCCGTGCTTGGCCATCACATAGGCGCTCTTGTCGGGGCTTGCGACCAGCGAGTGGGCCGAGCCGGTGGAGATGATCCGCCCCCAACCTTTGGCCTTCATTCGCGGCACCGCGGCCTTGATCATGTACCAGGCGGACAGGAGGTTGACCCGGAGGATCGCTTCCATCTTCTCATCAGGAAAATCCTCGATTCGGGCGACATGCTGGATGCCGGCATTGTTGACGATGATGTCGGGCCCGCCGAGCTCGGCATGGCAGCGCGCGACCATCGCGGCGATCTCTTCGGGCTTGGTCATGTCGGCAGCATCGTACAGCGCCGCCGCCCCGCTGGTCGCAGCAAGCGCCGCGCGTTCCGCCTCAATCGCCGCCGCATCACCAAAGCCGTTGATCATCACGCTGGCCCCTTCGGCAGCGAATGCCTTGGCATAGGCCAGCCCGATCCCCGATGTGGAGCCGGTTACGATCGCGGTTTTGCCCTTCAGGAACATGGTCGTCGTCTCCGCCTAGCAATCAACTTCAGGTCCGGAACGCTTCAGACCGCGCTTTGGGCACAGGTCGAATGCAGCACTTTTCCCGGTCAGGATATTTTCGGTCACCAGCTGCGCGTTGCGCATCGCCTGATCCATTGATGCAAGGCCCGCATCCCAATGCTCGCGCATCGTTCGCGCCGAAAATTCGAAATCGCGCGATCCGCCTTCCCAGGCATTGGCGCTGTAGATCAGCTGGACAAGGTTTACCGGCTGTTCCGCCGCCGCCTGCGCCAGCGCCTGCACATCGACATCATCGTGCATCCCTTCCGGCAGCTTGGCGAGCAACCGGCGGATCGTTTCGCGTTCCTGCCGCAGGATCATCACCTGATCGGATACTTGCCGGGTGCGGCTGGAAAAGCGGATTTCCTTTTCGCGCGCCATTACGTCCATGATGGTGCGCGGTGCTTCCGTCGCGGCGGAAAACAGATCGACCTGGAACACCAGCATCGCGTTTTGCTGATGATCGAGCACATGGCTGAGCGGGGTGTTGGACACCAGACCGCCATCCCACCACAGGCTGCCATCGATTTCGATCGGTGGCAGGCCCGGCGGCAACGCGCCCGATGCCATGATGTGCCGCGCATCCAGCGGCTCGACCGCGCTGTCGAAATAGCGGAAATTGCCGCTGATCACATCAACCGCGCCGACCGACAGCCGCACCGGCCCGTTATTCACCAGATCCCAGTCGATCAGCGAATCCAGCGTCGCCTTCAAGGGGGCGCTGTCATAATAGCTCAGCGCACCCGGCGTGCCCGGCGCGGCGAAATTGGGCGGCACCAGGCGCGGCGTAAAGAACCCGGGCACGCCGGTCGCCAGCACCATGCCCGCCGACCATTCATGCACGAATTCGCGCACCATATCGTTGGGAAAGATCGGGAAGCTGGGCAGGCTGCTCGTCATCTTGTCCCAGAACGCCTTCAGCCTTTCGACCCGGCGTTCGGGCGGATTGCCCGCGACGATGGCGGCGTTGATCGCGCCGATCGAAATGCCGGCCACCCAGTCAATCTCGATCCCCGCGCCCTGCAGCCCTTCGATGACGCCTGCCTGATAACTGCCCAGCGCACCGCCGCCCTGCAGCACCAGCGCCACCGTGTCTGGCAACGGCATCGGGCCCGCGTGGCGGCGGCGAGCGGTGGCTTCATGTGGTTGATCTGCCATGGGACGAAAGAATGCGCTGCATTGCAGCAGTAATCAACGACACTTTGATGAAAGGGGCCAGGCTGGGCCGCCGCCGCACCCGATGATGCGCAAATCGCGCGCGCCGCTTGCAACTGACGGCGGCATTACGCATTCAGGTGAGCAAGCAATCACCAGATAAGGCCTTGGCCATGCGGCTCGACGATTTCGATCCCAATATTGACGTCGGCGATCAACGCGGGCGCGGCGGCGGCTTTGGCGGCGGCGGTGGCGGCGGCGGGATGCTGCTGGGGCTGTTGCCGCTGGTGTTCAGCCGGTTTGGCTGCGGCGGTGTCGCGGTGTTGCTAGCCGTAGTGTTCTTCATGGGCGGTGGGCTGCCGCTATTGACCGGCGGTGGCCTCGCGCCGACTGCTCAGGTGGGCCAGGCACCCGCCGGAACGGGCAGCGGTGGCGGCACCGTCGCCCAAACCGCCTGCACGGTGGATGCTGCAAGCAAGGCTGCCTGCAACGCCTTCACATCGGCCAACAACAGCTGGAAGGCCCTGTTCGCCCAATCTGGCAAGCCTTACCGCGCGCCATCGCTGCAATTTTACGGCGGTGAAGGGCAATCGGGCTGCGGCGCGGCACAGGCGGCGATGGGGCCATTTTATTGCCCGTCGGATAACGGCATCTACCTCGACACCAGCTTTTTTGATGAGCTCGCCAACCGGTTCGGCGCGAAGGGCGATTTTGCGGCGAATTATGTGATCGCCCATGAATTCGGCCATCATATCCAGACGCTGCTGGGCACATCGGATCAGGTCCGCCGGGCGCAATCGGGTGCCAGCCGGGCGGAGGGCAATGCGCTGTCCGTGCGGATGGAATTGCAGGCCGATTGCTTTGCAGGCGTGTGGGGTGCGGCCAACCGCGCCCGGCTCGATCCCGGCGATATCGAGGAGGGGCTGACGGCAGCACAGGCCATCGGCGACGACACCCTGCAAAAGGAAGCGCAGGGCCGGGTGGTGCCTGACAGCTTCACCCATGGCAGTTCCGCCGACCGGATGAAGTGGCTGAAGCGCGGGCTGGATTCGGGTGATCCTGCACAGTGCGACACCTTCAGCGGCGCGATTTGATCGATCACGACGCGATCGTTCGGTTCGCGATCGGCTGGAGCAAAACGCGCGGTGTGCCCGCCCCGATCGCTGAGGATACGGTTCTGCGCGTGGAAGTGGGCCTGCCTGATCAGCACCGCCGCTATGTGTTCGCCCGCGCGCCAACCGGGATGGCGGCGGTTGCAGCCACCATCAACGAACCGCTGATTTACCTGAAGGCGCCGATCGCGCCCGGCATCGTCCGCGATCTGCTGCCGGAACATTGGCACGTCGAACAAACCGGCACGATGATGACTTTGGCCAGCCTGCCCCCGTCACCCGCCGCCATCGCCGATGGCTACCGGATCGAGCTTGACGAGCAGGGCGATGTCGTCACCGCCACCTTCATAGCCCCCGGTGGCGCACAGGCAGCACGCGGATTGCTGACGATCGTCGATCATACCGCGCTGCATGATCGCATCACTGTCGATGCCGATCACCGGCGGCGGGGGCTGGGTCGGGCAGTGATGACGGCTTTGGGCGCGGCGGCGGCGGCACGCGGCGCGGCAGATGGCATCCTTGCCGCCACCGTCATGGGGCGAGCCCTTTACGAAACGCTCG
>JBBQDD010000278.1:0-3401 GCA_038319335.1 Sphingomonadales bacterium | reverse complement strand
GTCGTCGTCTCCACCTATCAATCGGTGTCGGGCGCGGGCAAGGCGGGGATGGACGAGCTGTTTGAGCAGAGCCGCAACATCTTTGTCGGCGACAGCGCCGAGGCGCACAAATTCACCAAGCAGATCGCGTTCAACGTGATCCCGCATATCGACAGCTTCCTGGATGACGGCTTCACCAAGGAAGAATGGAAAATGGTAGTGGAGACCAAGAAGATCCTCGACCCGAGCATCAAGCTCACCGCCACCTGTGTCAGGGTGCCGGTGTTCGTCGGCCATTGCGAGGCTGTCACCATCGAGTTCGAGCGCGAGCTCTCGGCCACCGACGCGCAGGACATCGACGGTTACGCGCGCAAGAACATCATCGCCAACCCCAATTGCTCGACCGCGCAGATGGTCGTCGCGCTCAAGCCGCTGCACGATTACGCGAAGATCAAGCGCGTGGTGGTCTCGACCTATCAGTCGGTATCAGGCGCGGGCAAGGCGGGGATGGACGAGCTGTTCGAGCAAAGCCGCAACATCTTTGTCGGCGACAGCGCAGAGGCCCACAAGTTCACCAAGCAGATCGCGTTCAACGTGATCCCGCATATCGACAGCTTCCTGGACGATGGCTTCACCAAGGAAGAATGGAAGATGGTGGTGGAGACCAAGAAGATCCTTGGCGCCAAGATCAAGGTGGTCGCCACTTGCGTGCGCGTGCCGGTGTTTGTCGGCCATAGCGAAGCGATCACGATCGAGTTCGAGAAGGAAATCTCGGCGAAAAAGGCCCAGTCGATCCTGCGCGAGGCGCCCGGCATCATGCTGGTCGATAAGCGCGAGAATGGCGGCTACGTTACCCCCATCGAATGCGTCGGCGATTACGCGACGTTCGTCAGCCGCGTGCGCGAAGACCCCACGGTGGACAACGGGCTGGTGCTGAGGTGCGTCAGCGACAATTTGCTCAAAGGCGCGGCGTTGAACGCCGTGCAGATCGCGGAATTGCTGGGGCGGCGGCACTTGAAAAAGGCGGCTTGAGGCGGTGATAGCATAATGCTATCAATCGCTCATGGGTCAGATATTAGTCCGACAGCTTGATGATGCCACGATTGATCGGCTGAAGTTGTTGGCTCGCGAACGCAGGACTTCGGTCGAAGCGCTGGCTCGTGAGGCGATTAATCAGGCGGCCCGGTTAACGGTCGCCGAGAAACAAGCGATTGTGCGCCGATTGCAGGCCTGGAGTGAAACCGCCAAAATTCCGGGTGCGCCGCAATCACTGGGCGTTGATCTGATCCGGGAGGATCGTGATCGGTGATTGTCGATGCCAGCGTCGCATTCAAATGGATTTTCGTGGAAGATGGCAGCGCCGCCGCGAATGAATTGCTGGCGCGCGTAGAGTTGCACGCGCCGACGCTGTTGTTGATCGAAATCAGCAATGCGCTTTGGAAAAAAGGTCGCCGCGGCGAGCTTGCCGATCACCCGGCGTTTGCGCAGCAACTAAGGTTGGTCGCATCACTCGTCTCCATCGTCGATGCGGCAGATTTTACGCCGCGAGCGCTGGAGCTTGCGTTGCAGATTGACCATCCGGTTTACGACTGCGTTTATCTGGCGATGGCTGAGCATTTCGACGAGCCGCTGGTGAGTGCCGACGCGCGCTTTATCGCCAAATTGGCCGGCACATCTTACGCGCCACTCGTGCAGGCGCTGCAATGATCACCGGTGGCTGCCAATGCGGGGCGGTGGGCTACACCTTGGCGGGGGCGCTGCCGGCCGCCTATGCGTGCCATTGTGGCGAGTGCAAGAAGCAGAGCGCCAGCGCTTTTTCGCTTTCCGTCGCAATCGACACCGAAAATCTGCAATGGACTGGCGAACCGGCGATGTTCGAGACGCTAGCGTTCAGTGGCGCGCGCAAGCTCTGTTACTTCTGCGGGGACTGCGGCACGCGGCTGTGGCACCGGGGCAGCGAAGACAGTGCGGCCGCTTCGCTGAAGGTCGGCACGCTCGATGATCCGTCAGGGATCGAACCGATGGGCCATTTATGGGTGTCGAAAATGCAACCGGGCATCACGATCGCGTCGGACGTTCCGGCTTTCGAATCGCAACCTGCCGATGTCGCGGCATGGCGCATGGGACTGCACAAGCGATGAGCGATTTGCCGGTACACACATTCCACGCGCCCGACGGCGAAGTGCTTGTCTGGCGGGAGCTGGGGGCGGGGCCGGCAGTGTTGCTGCTCCACGGCTTCTTCTCCGACGCACAGACCAACTGGATCCGATATGGCCATGCGGCTGCCATCGCCGCCAAGGGGTTTCGGGTCATCATGCCCGATTTGCGCGCGCATGGCGGCAGTGCAAAACCGCATGATGCCGCCGCCTATCCGCCGGACGTGCTGGCGCATGACGGGCTGGCGCTGATCGCGCATCTGGGGCTGAGCGACTATGATCTGGGCGGCTATTCGCTGGGCGGACGCACGACGGCGCGCATGCTGGCATTGGGGGCCACGCCGCGCCGCGTGGTGATTTCCGGCATGGGGTATGAAGGGCTGACATCGACGGGCAAGCGCGGTGCTTTTTTCCGCAACATCCTGACCAACCTGGGCAGTTTTGATCGCGGCACCCCGGAATGGCTGGCGGAGGCTTTCCTGAAAACCAGTGGCGGTGACGCGCAGGCGCTGGTCCACATCCTGGATACGTTTGTGGACATGAAGGATGCCGATCTCGCCGGGATCACCCAGCCGGTGCTGGTGCTGTCTGGCGTGGATGATTTCGACAACGGGTCGGCAGAGGCACTGGCGCGCGCGCTGCCCAATGCGCGCCACGTTACCGTGCCGGGCAATCATATGAGCGCGGTGGTGAAGCCCGAGCTTGGCCTCGAGATCGCTGATTTTCTGGCGGCTTGACGGCACCCCTGCGGCCTGCTCACTTGCGCGCCATCACTGCTCTTGATCAAGGAAAGCCCATGATCCGCACCGGAATATCTGCGCTGGCGCTCGCCGCCGCGCTGTTTGCAACCCCTGTTGTCGCCCGTGCCGCCGCGCCTGCGACGCCGACGGCTGCCGATGCCGACAAGTTCATCGCCGATGCCGAGGCGCAGCTGGCCGAGTTTTCGCTCGATGCGAACCGCACCCAATGGGTGAACGCGACCTATATTACCGACGATACCGACGCGCTGGCCGCCAAGAGCAACGCGCAGGGCACCGAACTGGCCGTCAAGCTGGCGCTGGATGCCGCGAAATACCAGAAGATTGCCGGGCTTTCACCCGATACCGTCCGCAAGCTCGATCTGCTGCGCGGCGGCATCTCGCTGCCTGCACCCACCACCGCCGGAGCGGCAACCGAACTCGCCACCATCGTGACGCGGATGTCGTCGCAATATGGCAAGGGCCGGGGCACGCTGGACGGCAAGCCGATCAACGGCAGCGATATCGA
>JBBQDD010000277.1:0-3436 GCA_038319335.1 Sphingomonadales bacterium | reverse complement strand
ATTGTGGCGACAATCGCAATCTACAGCTTGAAGGGCGGCGTCGGTAAAACGACGCTGGCGGTGAACCTGGCTTGGTGCGCGGCCATGCATTCGGCGCGGCGAACCTTGCTGTGGGATCTCGATCCGCAGGCCGCCAGCACATTCATGCTCACCGATCGCAAGACCAAGGATCAGGCGCAGTCGATCTTCACCAAGGACATTGATCCCGAAAAACTGGTGCGCAAAACGGGGATAGAGCGGCTGGACCTGATAGGCGCAGATTCGTCGCTGCGGGGGCTCGACGTGCTGTTTCACGAGCTGGACAAGAAAAAGCTGCTCACCAAATTGCTGGCATCGATTGGCAAACATTATGATCGGGTGCTGCTTGATTGCCCCCCCGGGCTGACGGAGACGAGCGACCAGGTGATGCGCGCGGCTGATCTGATCGTCGTGCCGGTCATCCCCTCCCCGCTGTCGGAACGCGCCTTTGCCGCTGTTGCCGAACAGCTGGGCAGCCGCGCGCAGTTGATGCCGGTGCATTCGATGGTGGATAAACGCCGCAAACTGCACGGTGAGGCGCTGGCCCGGCACCCCGACTGGCCCGTCATCCCGATGGCAAGCGTGATCGAATCGATGACGGTGCGGCGCGCGCCGGTGGGCAGTTTTGCGGGCAAAAGTGCGTCCGGCCAGGCCTTTGTCCAGCTGTGGCAGGCGATCGAAAAGCGGCTGTCGATGAAGACGGTGGCACCGCGCTGAGCATAAGCAGTACATGACGGCGCTCGATCCCAAACTCGTTCTGGGGGCCTATGCGGTCGGCGTCTTTCCGATGGCCGATCACCGCACCGCCGACAGCATCTACTGGGTCGAACCAAAACGCCGCGCGGTGATGCCGCTAGGTGGCTTTCACCTGTCGCAATCGCTGAAGAAAACAATTTCGGCTGACCGGTTTCGCGTCACGGCGGACGCCGCCTTTCACCAAGTCATCGCGCTGTGCGCCGAATCGGCGGTGGACCGACCCGATACCTGGATCAACACCGCCATCGAACGGGTTTTCATCGACCTGCACGCCATGGGCTATGCTCATTCGGTGGAGTGCTGGGATGACGACCGGCTGGTCGGCGGGCTGTACGGGCTGGCACTGGGCAGCGCGTTTTTTGGCGAGAGCATGGTCAGCCGCGCGCGCGATGCATCAAAAGTTGCGCTGGCCTGGCTGGTGGCGCGGCTGCGGGTGGGCGGCTTCACGCTGCTCGACTGCCAGTTCCAGACGGATCACCTCGCCTCGCTTGGCGCGATTGAAATCAGCCGCCGGGACTATCTCGCCGGGCTCTCCGCGGCGGTCGATGGTGCGGTCGCCGGGGCCTTGGGTGGCAAGGGCGCAGGGTTGGCGTCTGCCGGAGCGGTGGCGGATTTCTTTGCGCTCGATCGGCTGCTGGCCCCGCCCGCGCCGGATATGGCCTCACCGCCGCCGGGAAAGCTCATCGCACAGCTTTTGGCCCACACGTCATAGACGGGATGCTGGACCACGTTCAGCGCCGGGCGCTCCTTGTACAGCCAGCCCGAAAAATACCGCCGCCACGCCTTGTCAGGCTGCTGCACGTCCAGCTGGACAAAGGCCCCGGTAAATTCTTCCTGTTCCCAAGGCGCGGTATGCTCGCACGCGCGCAGCCGCACTACCACATCGCCCACGCGCACCGCCTGGCCCGGCTTCAGCGTCAGATCGCGGGCCACGCCGTTGCGCTTGTTCAGCAGCCCCAGCACCGCCACGCGCTGCGCCATGGGCGTCGCCCCGCGCGTCCGGTCCAGATCGGGCGTCACATCGACCGTCACGACGTCGGATGCCGCCTGTACCTGATCCAGGATGGTGGTGCCCGCCGACTGGACCGGCGCAGCGTCATCCCCCGCGCCGCCAAAATAGCGGATGCCTGCCCACACCAGCAGGGCAAGCACAATCGCCCCGCCCCCGGCGAGCAGCCAGGGCCTTACGCGCCCGGCGTCCACGCTTCGTAATCACCTGTGGCGGCGGCCCGCGTCCCGCCTTTTTCCAGCGCGCCTGCCGGGCGATAGGCCAGCGCCGTGCCCGTCTGATTGGGCAAAGCAGGCTTTTGCCAGCGGCGCGGCGGCGGCAGCGATTGATCGGGCAAGGCGTCAACCTGATGATGCAGCCAGCCAAACCATTCGGGCGGCACCCGGCTGGCATCATTCGCGCCGGCATAGATCACCCAGCGACGGCTGATCCCGTTCATGTCCACGCCGCCTTCGTAATAGACGTTGCCCAGCGCATCAGCACCCATGCGCGATTTGCCGCGCAACGCCCGGTTGGTGCCGATCGTGGCACCATTCCACCATGTGAATATCGACGCGAGAACACCCATAGCCGCCGCTTAGCCGCTGCGGGCGACGTCAGCAACAGCCGGGTTGGTCAGCGCACCGCTTTTGCCATCACAAAATCCGCGATCGCCCCGGCAACGCGTGCGTCAATCGGCAGCGCGGCGTTGCCATAGGTGGTGATATTGGCCACGCGATCATCGCTCGCCACGGTCTTGAACACATGATTGACCTCAGGGATAATTGCCAGGACGGCCTTTGGCTGAGCGGTGGCCAATCGCCGTGCATCCGCCGTACTCACCTGAATGTCGCGCGCGCCCTGCACAATCAGCATCGGCCCTGTATAGCGCCCGGCCAGCACCGCCGGATCATAGCTGAACAGATCGATCAGATAAGGCTGAACGCCGGGATTAAACAGCCCGCGCAGGCCAGGATGAATGCCGCTGACGTCCACCGTTTTACCGGCATCCAGCGATTCAAGCGCGGCCATCGCCTGTGGCAGCACGGGTGCGTTGGCGGGATTTGCCTTTAGCTGTTCACGGATCACATCACTCAACCGACGGCCGGGGGCTGACACCAGCACCACCCCGCAAATGCCCGATTGTTTTTGCGGCACCTGCGCCGCCTTCAGCGCAATCAGCCCGCCTTCGCTATGGCCCAGCAGCCAGACACATTTGGCCCCGGTTTGGGTGCGGATGGTCTTCACCCAATGCGCCGCGTCGTCAGCATAATCGCCGATTGTCACGGCGTTGGGGTCGGCAACGGCACCGGTGCTGCCGAACAGGCCGCGCTTGTCGACACGCACAGTCGCAATGCCACGCAGTGCCAGCCCCTCTGCCAGCTGGCGATACACCGCGCCCTTTACCACCCCGCCATTGTCGCCTTCGCGATCGGTGGGGCCGGATCCGGGCAGCATCAGGATAACCGGGTATCGCGATTTGCCGGGTGGAACCATCAACGTGCCGTGCAAGGCCCCAAGCGGCCCCGGCGTTTCGATCTCGCTTGCCCGCGCGGATGACTGGCCCTGCGCCACGCCCGGTGCCGTCGCCAGCGCCGCCATGCCTGCAACGCCGACCAAAACCGCCCGTGCTATTGTTTCGAATCCGCCCATGACATCGCCCCTGCCGTTAAT
>JBBQDD010000276.1:0-3452 GCA_038319335.1 Sphingomonadales bacterium | reverse complement strand
ACCGTCGCGGCCAAGATGGGCCTGCCCGATCCGGATATGAACCCGCGACTGCGCATGGCGGTGAACGCGGCCAAGGCGGCGTCCTTGCCCAAGGACAATATCCAGCGCTCGATCGACAAGGCGACGCGCGGCGATGCCGAGAATTACGAGGAAATCCGCTATGAAGGGTTCGGCCCCGGCGGCGTATCGCTGATCATCGAGGCGCTGACGGACAACCGCAACCGCACCGCGACCAATGTGCGCACGGCGGTATCGAAAAATGGCGGCAATCTGGGCGCGAGTGGCTCTGTCAGCCACGCATTCGACCGGATGGGGCTGATCAATTATCCAGCAAGCGCCGGCGACGCCGAAAAGATATTCGAGGCTGCGCTGGAGGCTGGTGCCGAGGATGTGACGTCAAGCGAGGACGGCCATGAAATCTGGACCGCGCAAGGATCGCTCCACGAAGTCGTCAAGGCGCTGACCGCCGTGCTGGGTGAGCCTGACGGCGCAAAGCTCGCCTGGCGCCCGCAAACAACAGTTGATCTGGGCGAGGATGATGCCGGGCTGTTGTTCAAGCTGATCGATACGCTGGACGATGATGATGACGTGCAGACCGTGTGGGGCAATTACGAAGTATCCGACGCGGTGATGGAGAAATTGGGTTGATCAATCCTCCCCGTTTCGGGGTGGATTGATGATCATCCTCGGCCTTGATCCCGGGCTGGGCACGACCGGCTGGGGGCTGATCCGTGCCGAGGGCAACCGGCTGAGCCACCTTGCCAACGGGCGGTTGAAGACCGACAGCGCTGCTCCGCTGCCCCGCCGCCTGGCGCATCTCGATGCGATGCTCGCGGCACTGCTGGTGGATCACCACCCGGATAGCGCGGCGGTGGAGGAGGTGTTCGTCAACGCCAATCCGCAATCGACGCTGAAGCTGGGACAGGCGCGCGGTGTGGTTATCTGTGCGGTGGCGCGGGGCGGCATCGATGTGGGCGAATATGCCGCGCGGCTGGTGAAGAAGGCGGTGGTGGGCACCGGTGCTGCCGAAAAGGCGCAAGTCCACGCCATGGTCGCACGATTGCTGCCGGGCGTTAAGATCGACGGGGCAGACGCGGCTGATGCGCTGGCGGTGGCGATCTGCCACGCGCACCATTTGGCATCGGCGCGGGTGGTGCCGGGGCGTTAGGCGCGTTCAGCGGTGATCTGGTCTACGCCCAACAGGTCGCGAAACCGCCAGCCATCCCCCGCCCAGTTGCGATCGCCCGGTGCGCGCGCCGGTGCCAGGTCTGGCGCGGTTTGCAGCCAAGGCAGGAGATCGGCATTGTCGCGGCGCAACCGATCCTCGAGCATTTTTGACTGCATGTGAATATGAACTCGAAAGCCCGGCCAGTCGATGGCCGCCGCCTCGGGCGTCCAGCGATCCAGATGTTTTTCGAACGCGGCGTAAATCGCTGCTGCTTCTGTTGCATAGCGGGCAGCAACGGCGCGTGCGGCCGGATCGGCGTGTATTCGCAGCCGGGCATAAATCACCCGGTCCGTCGCGGGCAGATAGCGCAGCAGCGCACGGGCAATCCGCCAGCGCGCCGGCACCAGCCGAGCGGGCCGGGGCGGCTCCTCCTCCGCCACCAGATCGCGCAGCGCGAGCGCGGCGGCCAGCAATTCGGCCTGTTCATTCTTCCAGCGATCAAGTGCCGTCACGGTGTTTCCCTTGGTATCCCCCGGGGCATCCTTATGGCCAAGGCGTTAACCAATGGTCGCCAGCCACCGACCGGATGGGCGCGGATTGCATCTTTCGCCTTCCTACAGGGTAGTGTTCCTGTTACGTACCAACCATGCGCATGGCTGCTCCATCATTTTACCATGCTCGGTCGATGGTCGATCCAGGTGCGTCGCGCCGCGGGGTGGCTGAATGATTGCACATCTGAAAGGGCGACTGGAATCGACCGGTATCGAC
This sequence comes from Sphingomonadales bacterium, assembly GCA_038319335.1. Lineage (GTDB taxonomy): Bacteria > Pseudomonadota > Alphaproteobacteria > Sphingomonadales > Sphingomonadaceae > Sphingomonas. Next base: position 1,516 of record JBBQDD010000276.1, on the reverse strand, counting down.
CATGCCGTGATCGATGTTGCCGGAGTGGGCTATCTGGTGGGGGCATCGGCGCGCACATTGGCCAGCATCGGCCCGGTGGGGGAGGGCGTGATGCTGCACACCGAGATGCTGGTGGCAGAGGATTTCATCCGGCTGGTCGGTTTTGCGAGCGCGACGGAGCGGGATTGGTTTCGGCTGCTGACGGGCGTGCAGGGCGTGGGCGCGCGGGTGGCACTGGCGATATTGTCCGCGCTGGAGCCGGGTGATTTGAGCCGCGCAGTAGCCGCGCAGGACAAGGCGATGGTCGCGCGCGCCAACGGCGTGGGGCCGAAGCTCGCCGAACGGATCGTGCGCGAATTGAAGGACAAGGTGGGCGGGATTGCCATCGGTGGCGCGTCGGCGGCGCCCGCCCCGGGCGGTGCCGGTGCAGATGCCGTCTCGGCGCTGCTCAACCTTGGCTTCCGCCCCGCCGAAGCCGCCAGCGCGGTGGCGGCGGCAGAGGAGGAGCTGGGGGACGGCGCGACGCTGGACGCGCTGGTGCGACTGGCACTGCGAAAGGCGGTGAAGTAGCATGCGATTTGCTGGAATTGGTAGCAGACCGGCCGTTGATGGAGGTTTACCATGACAAAGATGGAAATACTTGTCGGCACCGTCCGTCGGATAGGCAGGAATGGTCCCTCTTATGAGGTAATTGCCAAGGGCTCGCCCGCAAATGACGACAGGAAGCAAATGCGGATCCATATGATCGAATCCGACGGAAGCCTTGATTATGCGGTTGAGGATATCCTGCGCGATCCTTTGGACGACTGATGTTTGCCATCGGCTTCGATCTTTTATGGAACCAGACCAAGCTCACCCATCCAACGGGCCTTTCACAGGCCTATGCGGAAACCGGGGCAGTGCTGAACCGCTATGGATTCCAGCGCGTACCAGGTAGCGTGTACGCTTCGGCCAACGATAGTCTTGTCAACGTCACTCTGGCGATGAACGCGCTCCGTGCGCCGACCTGGTTCTTGACCTGCGTCCGTGACATTCGCGCGTTCAATATCGAGCATTGGGGTGACTTTACCGATTTTATGAAGTCGTGACCGACCACCCCCTCCTCACCCCAGCCCGCATTCCCGAGGATGTCGATGCCGCGCTGCGCCCCAAAACGCTCGACGAGTTTGTTGGGCAGCAGGCTGCGCGGGAAAATCTTCGGGTGTTTATCAACGCGGCGAAGGCGCGCGGAGATGCGCTGGATCATGTGTTATTCTTTGGTCCGCCGGGGCTGGGCAAGACGACATTGGCGCAGATCATCGCGCGCGAGCTTGGCGTGGGATTTCGCGCGACCAGCGGGCCGGTGATCGCCAAATCGGGCGATCTGGCCGCGTTGTTGACCAATCTGGAGGACGGCGATGTGCTGTTCATCGACGAGATTCACCGGCTCGCGCCCGCCGTGGAGGAAATCCTGTACCCGGCGATGGAGGATCGCGCGCTTGATCTGATGATTGGCGAGGGGCCGTCGGCGCGCAGCGTGCGGATTGATTTGCCGAAG
>JBBQDD010000275.1:0-3461 GCA_038319335.1 Sphingomonadales bacterium | reverse complement strand
GGTCAGCACGCTGTTGAAGCCTTGCAGCACTACTTCGGTCGAATAGCGATCATTGCCGCTGGCATCCTGCCATTTGCGGGTCTTCAGCGCGCCTTCGATATAGACCTTCGACCCTTTACGCAGATAGCGCTCGGCAACATTGGCCAGGCCTTCGTTGAAAATCGCCACCGAATGCCATTCGGTCGCTTCCTTCTTTTCGCCGCTGTTCTTGTCTTTCCAGCTTTCTGACGTGGCGATGCGCAGGTTCACCACCTTGCCGCCGTTCTGGAATGTCTTGCTTTCGGGGTCGCGGCCCAGATTGCCGACGATGATCACCTTGTTGACGCTGCCCGCCATATTGTCTTCCTAAAGCCCGAGTGCCACCGCGCCCCAATAGGTCGCGCCTGCTGCGATGTAGGCCAGCGCGAACAGATAGCCAACCATGAACGCAGGCCATTTCCAGCTATTGGTTTCGCGCCGCGTGACCGCAATCGTCGAAATACACTGCGGCGCGAACACAAACCACATCAGGAAAGCAAGCGCGGTCGGCAGGCTCCAATGGGTACGCAGATTGGCGGCCAGCGCCTTTTGCCCGGTTTCGCCGTCGGGATTGTCGATGGCATAGACGGTGGCGAGCGCGGCCACCGCCACTTCGCGTGCGGCCATGGCGGGGATCAGCGCCAGCGCAATGTCGCGGTCAAAACCAATTGGTTTCAGCACCACCGCCAGCCCATTGGCGATCCGCCCCGCCACCGAATAATTCACCGGCGACACCGGGCTGCCCGCAGGCGGCTTGGGAAAGCTGAGCAACAGCCACAGCGCGATCGTGGAATAGAGGATGATCGTGCCCGCACGGCGCAGGAATATTTCCACGCGCCCCCACAGCCCCTGCGCCACATCGCGCAGCCGGGGCATCTGGTATTTCGGCATTTCCATCATGAAGCCCGATGATGCGCCCTTGGTGACGGTGTTGCGCAGCACCAGTGCGGCAATGAACGCGCCGACCACGCCCATCACGTACAGCCCGAACATCACCACGCCCTGCAACCCGATAAAGGGCAGCACTGGTGTGTTGGGGATCAGCGCGCCGATGATCAGCGTATAAACCGGCAATCGCGCCGAACAGGTCATCAACGGCGCGATCAGGATCGTCGTCAGCCGGTCCTTCTCATCCTCAATCGTGCGGGTCGCCATGATGCCGGGGACGGCGCAGGCAAAGCTGGACAGCAGCGGAATGAACGCACGGCCCGACAGGCCAACGCTCGCCATCACCCGGTCCATCAGGAAGGCGGCGCGGACCATATATCCGCTCGCTTCCAGCAGCAGGATAAAGAAGAACAGGATCATGATCTGCGGCAGGAACACCACCACCGCGCCCACGCCAGCGATAACGCCGTCAACGATCAGCGACTGGAAAAACCCCTCGCCAAACCGCGCGGTGATGGCCTGGCCCAGCGCGCTGAATCCGGCATCGATGGCATCGGCGGGCACCTGCGCCCAGCTGAACACCGCCTGGAACATCAGGAACAATATCGTCGCGAGCAGCAACATGCCCCACACCGGGTGCAGCGCCACTTCGTCCAGCGTGTGGGTCCAGCGGCGGGTGGGTGTTTCGGATATGGTCGCCGCCACCGCAATCGTGCGTGCGCGGCGTTGCAGCGTCACGATATCATCCTGCACGCTGCCATCGCTGGATCGCAGCCGCAGCGCAGCCCCCCGCCCGATCAGATCGCCCACCTGGCCTTTGAGCGCATCCAGCCCGCGCTTGCGCACGGCAACCGTGGGCACCACCGGCACGCCCAGTTCAGCGGAGAGTCGTGCGGGATCAAGCACCAGCCCGTCACGCTCGGCCAGATCGATCATGTTCAGGGCGACAACCACCGGCAGGCCAAGCGCGATTAGTTGCAGCGTGAAGCGCAGATGATTGTCGAGATTGGCGGCGTCCACCACAATGATCAGGGCATCGGGCAATCGCTCGCCTGCCTGGGTGCCCGTCACCACGTCGCGGGTCACACGTTCGTCAGGGCTGCCTGGATCAAGGCTGTACGCGCCGGGCAGGTCGACCAGCTCGACCGGGCGACCATCGGGCAACGCCAGCCGCCCGGCATGGCGTTCCACCGTAACGCCGGGGTAATTACCCACTTTCTGTCGCGCGCCGGTGAGCGCGTTGAACAGCGCGCTTTTGCCGGCATTGGGATTGCCGACCAGCGCCACCAGCGGGATCGTGGTCATGCCCTGTGGGTCATTCTGCCGGCGATAGGGGCTGCACATGGATGGCGCCCGCAACCACCCGGCGCATCGCCACCGTCATCCGCCCGATCCGGCACGCAATCGGCCCGCCGCCCAGCCGCGCGCGGTGCAGCACTTCAACACCAACGCCCTCGTCAAATCCCAGCTCGCGCAGGCGCCGAGCCTCGGGCTCGGCTAGCCGAGTCCAGTCAATGGTCGCAACCATCGCACCCTGGCCAAGGGCCAGCTGCTCCAGGGTAACCTTTGTCGTCATGCCGGTGGATTACGCGTTCTGCGACTGATTATCAATAACGACGATCATCGCGCCCAGATAATTGTTCGCAAGCGCACGCCGGGGCGCTAAACACGCGCCGGTGACCCGCTTTGCTTTCCAAACGCTCGACGTTTTCACTGATCGCCGGTTTGGCGGTAATCCGCTGGCCGTGTTCCCCGATGCGCGCGGCTTGGATGCAGCGACGATGCAGGCGATTGCGGCGGAGCTGAACCTGAGCGAGACCAGCTTCGTGCTGCCGCCCGCCAGCCCCGCCAATGACGCCCGGCTCCGCATCTTCAACCGCACCGCCGAAATGCCCTTTGCCGGGCATCCGACGATCGGCACTGCCTGGGTATTGGCGCAGGGCGGCTTTGCCGACGATGTGCTGCGGCTTGAAGTACCGGCCGGCGTCGTTAAAGCAACCCTGCACCGCGACCCGAACGGCATGGTGACGGGCGCCCAGATCGCGACGCCGCAGCCCCTTTTCATTGGCACTCGCCCCGATCCCGCACTGATCGCCGCCTGTATCAGCCTGTCACCGGCAGACATCATGCTGACGGGCCACCCCCCGGTTGAGGTGTCCACCGGGGTCGCGTTTGTGATGGTGGAGATTGTCGCGAACCGGATCGCCGATTGCGTGCCCGATATTGCCGCATTTCGCACGGCGATGGCGGCGCATGACGGCACGCCGGATCGGTTTTCGCTGCTCGTCTATGCCCGCGACGGCAACAATCTGCGCGCGCGGATGTTTGCGCCGCTATCAGGCACGGTCGAGGATGCAGCGACAGGGAGCGCGAACGCATCACTCGCGGCGTTACTGCTGTCGATCGACGGTGGTGAGCGCGCGAGCTTTACCTCGTGGCAGGGAATCGAGATGGGCCGCCCCAGCCTGTTGCGCCTCAGCGCGCACCGCGCCGCCGATGGCATTCGCGCCACCGTTGCGGGCGATTGCGCGCCGATGTTCATCGGCAGCTGGGAC
>JBBQDD010000274.1:0-3473 GCA_038319335.1 Sphingomonadales bacterium | reverse complement strand
GGCAGTTCGTTCACATCATCATCGGCGCGGGGCAAGTGCGCGCTGAGCAACTTACCGACATGGCCCACCGCGGCGATCATCCCGGCGGCGATCCTGTCCTGCCCGACTTCAGCGACCAGCGCAGCCATCGCCTCGCCCCATTCGGCATCGGGCACCCGCGTGTGGATCGCCTCGTCAGCGATAATCTCGGCCATATGTTCGCCAAGCGACAGGTAGATCAGGATGCCGGTGCGCCCAGCCGTCCGCGCCTCGGTGCCAACCTTGAACAGGTCGATCGCGCGGCGGCGCACGCGGCGGCGGCGGGTTGCCTTTGGCGTCAGCTTCAGGCGCAGCGGCATATAGGCGAGCGCATAGCGGACGATGAGGAACAGCGCGGTCATCACCACAAAGGCGATCAGCATCAACTCGCGCGTTTCGGCGCCGCCCCAGCCGCCTGACAGGCGATCGAGCACGCCCTGCAGCAGCCCCGGCCAGCCAGCGAACACCAACGGCACCAGCAGTGCAGACAGCACGGCGTAATGTAGGCCAACATCATGATAGCTGTCAGACCGATCGGCGATGATGGTGACGATCTCGCCCGATGTGCCTGCCTCGGCAGAGTGCACGGCTGCCGCGATGGCGGTACGTTCTTCGGTTGTGGGTTTGCGCATCACCAGCTCCCTGACGATCCGCCGCCGCCGAAAGATCCGCCGCCGCCACCGCCCCAGTCGGAGCCGCCGCCACCGCCCCAGTCCGATCCACCGCCACCGCCACCGCCCCAACCGGACGATCGCCCGCCATTGGACAGGCTGTTGAGCGCGGTCCACAGCAGCACCTCACCCACCGCGCCTGCGACATTGTCGCTGCGATAGCGTCGTCCGCGGGATCGACCAAAGATCGCCGGCAGCAGAACGAACAGGAAAATCACGACCATAATGCCAATCGCGATCGCCCAATCGCCCCCGGTGTTCTTCGATCGCGGCTTTTTCTTCACCAGCGCCGCCGCGCGCGCCTCGCCCGCTTCCAGCGGCAGTTTCATCTGCTCGGCAATTTCCGCGGCACCGGCGAGGATGCCGCCGGGCAGGTCGCCTGCCTTGAACTTGGGGAGGATGGTGTTGCGGATGATCTGGCTCGACAAGGCGTCGGTCATGATCGGTTCAAGCCCGTAGCCCACCTCGATCCGCACCTTGCGATCATTGGGGGCGACGATCAGCAGGATGCCGTTATTGGCGTCCTTCTGCCCGATCTTCCATTCGCGACCCAGGCGATAGCCATAATCCTCGATCGGATAGCCTTCCAGATCGGGAATTGTGGCGACGATGAACTGGCGGGTCGATGCCGCCTCAATCTCCGCCGATTGCGCGGTCAGCGCGGCAATCTGCGCCGGGTTCAGCACATGCGCGGCATCCACCACCTGCCCGGTGAGCTTCGGGAAGGTCTGGGCGGTGGCCGCGCTGCCCCACAGGAACAGCGCGGCGATGCAGGCAAGAATGCGGATCAGTTGAAGTTGACCTTTGGTGCTGTGTCAGCACCCGGCGTGGTTGCGGCGAACGGCACCATCGGCTTTGCCCCATAGATCAGTGATGCACCGATCGCGTCGGGGAAAGTGCGGATGCGCGTGTTGTAGCTCTGCACCGCGCCGTTGTAATCGCGCCGCGCGATGGTGATGCGGTTCTCGGTACCCTCCAGCTGCGATTGCAGCGTCTTGTACCCTTCCTGCGATTGCAGTTCCGGATAGGCTTCCTGCAGCCGCTGAAGCGACAGGCCAAGGGCGGCCTGGGTGCGTTCGAACTGCTGCACCTTGCTCGGATCGGTCAGGTCGCTGGCTGAAACGCGCGTCGTGTTGGCGGCGGCCCGGGCCTGCGTCACTTCCACCAGAATGCTTTTTTCCTGCGCACCGGCGGCTTTCACCGTGGCGACCAGATTGGGCACCAGATCGGCGCGACGCTGATATTCATTCTGCACATCGGCCCAGCGCGCCTTCGCGGCTTCCTCGGCAGTCGGCACGCTGTTGAGCCCGCAGGCAGAGAGCAGCGCGGCTGCAGCCAGCGCCATCACGGTACGAAGCTTCATGTCGGTTGTCCCTCTTCGTCAAAACCAGTTTTAACAGATCAAATGCTTGACCCGCTTACTCCAGGCGTATCCACTTGCCCAATCCAATTCGGCCCGAAAAGGGCGCGCAGAGTGCTAGGCGCGTAACACACATTGGAATGGAGCAAGCGATGTTCAAGGAGTTTCGGGATTTCATTGCACGCGGCAACGTGCTCGATCTGGCGGTGGGCGTCATCATCGGCGCGGCGTTCGGCACGATCACCAAGTCGCTGACCGACGATATCATCCTGCCGGTCGTCAGCGCGATCTTTGGCGGCTTTGATTTTTCGCGCTATTTCATCCAGTTGGGGCCGGTGCCTGCAGGCTATGTCGGCTCGCCAACTGATTATGCCGCGCTGAAGGCGGCGGGCGTGCCGCTGCTCGGCTATGGCGCGTTCGTTACCGTCGCGATCAATTTCCTGATTCTCGCCTTCATCATTTTCCAGATCGTCCGCGCCGCCAACCGCGTTGCGCCCAAGCCCGTCGAAGCACCGGCCGCCGAACCGGCGGATATCACGCTGCTGCGCGAAATCAGGGATGCATTGACCAAGGGCGGCGCGGCTTAGGTATCCCTTTTCTCTAATCCCTCCCCTTCAGGGGAGGGGCTTTAGAAGGTTATCCTAAATTCCTGGGGTTGCGGACTTAAGCCGCTTCCAGATCCCGCGCATTGGCATCGGCCAGGCTGGTGCCGTCCAGGATCCTGGCCGTCTCGTCACGCACGCGCATCATGGCGTGGCGGATCGCGCAATCGGCCTCGCTCTTGCAGTCGGCGCAGGCGCGGTAGGCGGTGCGGCTGACGCAGGGGACCAGCGCAAGCGGTCCTTCGATCACCCGGATAATCTCGCCCAGCGAGATCAGATGGGTGGCGCGCGACAGGCAATATCCGCCCATCTTGCCCCGGTGGCTGTGCAGCAGCCCGGCTTCACGCAGATCAGCCAGGATCAGTTCGAGGAATTTGCGCGGTACATTTGCCTCCGCTGCAATCCGGTTCATCGGGATTGGTGGGGAGCCCTTGGTGGCCTCAGCCAGGAAAAGCATCGCGCGAAGCGCGTAGCGGGAACGCTGCGTCAACATGATTGGACAGCTATGGACGGACTTTGTGGCAAGTGAAAGGCGGTCCTTTTCATTTTCGCCCAGCGTCCCTATATCCGCCGTGCCGGGTTCGCCCGGCTATGGCGATAAATTGCCGCGTAAAATAGACGCAGCGGACCCGGGGGCAGTACCCGGCGGCTCCACCACAACCGGCTCCCACGGGCCGGTCATGACGGGGCCGAACTAGGATCGACGTGTGTTGAAAGGCGCTGTTTTTGCCCGGGCTGAGTAACCTGTAAAAGGCTCAAAACCACAAGTGCTAACGATAACGAAGCACTCGCAATTGCGGCCTAACCCAAGACTTAACGGTC
>JBBQDD010000273.1:0-3484 GCA_038319335.1 Sphingomonadales bacterium | reverse complement strand
GCGGTCGCATCATCCTTGAAATACTGGATCAGCGTGCCGGGTTCAGGCCCTTCGTACAGGATTTTGGCCTTGCCCTCATAGATTTGGCGGCGGCGTGCCATGGCGGCGGTACCTTATGATGGACGTGTACAAAAACGAAGCGCCCCGGCTGCGCGGGCATTGGCGTCGCGCAGGCCGGGGCAATGGCATTAGCCTATATCGAAAGCGCCGGGGCGGCGCAATCGCGGGCCTGGCTCAGTGCGCGTCCTCGGTTTCGGCGGGTGCTGCGTTGTCTTCGCGGCCAAAAAAGCGCTGGAGGGCACCACGATTTTCGCCTTTGGCTGGTTCTGCATCGCGCACTGGCGTTACGCGTTCCGCCTCGGGTTCATCACGCGGCACGAACTGGCGCAGGATGAGCGCGATGCCGAGCAGCACGACGATCCATGGGCCAACGCCCGCCAATATCTGGGTCATCGCGGCGGCCGACTGGATGAAGGTTTCACCGGCATTGTCGAATGTGGCCGACGCTGACCCGCCCAGCGACGGGATGACGGTGCCCGATTGATAGGTGAACAGCACCGGCGTGGTGGCCAGGCCCTGCATCATCGCCCGGTCAAGCTCGCCGATTGTCGCAATCGCCTGCCGAAGGCGTTCCTGCTTTTCGCCCGCTGCCAGCCGCTGGGCGTCGCTTGTCTGCCCTTTCAGCTGCATGTCGATATTGGCGATTTCCTCGCGCAGGCGGGCCACGGTGCCACCGCCGCGCGCGGCCCCATCGCTGCCGATCATCCGCAAGTCCATCACCAGCCCGCCAGCGTCCTTCACCGTCGCGCCAGCGGTGCGGCCAAAACTGCGGGCGATGGCGGGATCGATCTGAAACGCCAGAACGGCCGTCACGCTATTGTCGGCATCATTCACATGATAGCGGTTCGTCAGCACCCGGCAGCGCGCCCGGCCAAGCTGATCACAGGCGCGAACATGGCTGTCCTGCACTTCGGCAACCCGGGCGGCAGGCATGCGAAAAGCATAGCGATAATCGAAATCGCCCCCAAGCGCGGCATCGCTGGAGTCACCACGATTGGCAGCCGGGCTTTGCCCGCCAGACATCGCAGCGGGATCGACACCGATCGGTGAACAGCCCGCCAGCAGCAGCATCAGCCCTGCAAACATCCCTGCGAATCGCATCGCCGTCTCCCCTAAACCAGCATTAACTATATCCGGGATGGGCGGCGCGACCAATCGAAGATCAGGTGACGGCGTGCCGCTTTGAGAATTGCGGCGACAAGTGGCGCGCATCCGCCAATATCGCCGCCAGAATTTCGCCCGCGCGCACCAGATCTTCAAGGTTGGTATAAAGCGGCGTCAGCCCGAAACGCAGAATATCGGGATCGCGAAAATCACCTATCACGCCGTGCGCGATCAGCGCCTGGCACAGCGCATGAGCCTTTGGGTGGCGAAAGCCGATATGGCTGCCGCGCAGGGCGGCATCACGCGGGGTGACACATTCAAGCCCCAAATCGTCACCAATCGCCGCCATCAGGTCGAACAGGCGCGCGCTTTTGGCGGCGATGGCGGCGGGGTCTGCGTCCAGCATCAGATCAATGCCCACCTCCAGCGCGGCCATTGCCAGCATCGGCGGAGTGCCCGCCAGCCAGCGCCTGATGCCGGGGGCGGGGGCATAGCCATCAGCGAAATCGAACGGTGCGGCATGCCCCATCCAGCCCGATACCGGATTGGCGAGCCGTTCCTGCAAGTTGCTGGCGACATAGAGATAAGCGGGCGCGCCGGGCCCGCCGTTCAGATATTTATAGCCGCAGCCAACCGCCAGATCGGCCCCGCAATCGTTCAGCGCCACGGGCACTGCGCCCGCGCTATGGCTCAAATGCCACAGCACCAGCGCGCCTGCGGCGTGCGCCCGCGCGGTCCATGCCGCCATGTCGAAACGCTCGGCGGTTTTGTAATGGACATGGGTGAGCAGCACCAAGGCGGTTCGATCGTCGATTGCCTGCCAAAGCTGGTCGCGCGACACCGCCTTCAGCGTGGCACCGGGCACACAGGCGACCGCGCCCTCTGCAATATGCAGATCGGTGGGGAAATTGCCGGTTTCGGTTACCAGCACCGTCCGTTCGGGATCATGCCGCAGCGCGGCCACGATCAGCTTGAAAAGGTTGACCGAGGTGGAATCGGTGACGATCACTTCGTCCGCCTGCGCGCCGATCAGCCGGGCGACCTTGCCGCCAATCCGCTGGGGCGCATCGATCCAGCCCTCGTTCCAGCTGCGGATCAGCCGATCGCCCCATTGGTTGGTGACCATATCGGCAATTGCCGGGCCAGTGATGCGGGGCAGGGGGCCGAGCGAATTGCCGTCGAGGTAAATCACCCCCGGCGGCAGCGCGAAGCGATCCCGAAAGGCGGCGAGTGGATCGGCAGCGTCGATCGCGCGTGCCTGTTCCAGCGTCATCATTTCAGCGCTGCCGTGATCAGCCCGCGCGCTTTTGCCCATGCGGCACTTTCCGGCGCGATCAGCTCGACATGGCCGGTGGCCGCCACGCGGTGGAGCACCGCCTTGTCGCCCGCCTTGCTTGCCTGATCGACATAGCCAGTGCCCAGGCGCATCGGGATGATCCGGTCATTCTCGCCGTTCACCAGATCCTGCGGCACGCCGATCGGCAGCAGGCGGGGGACGGACGTGTCGGCAAAAACATCGGGATGCGCCGCGGTTTTTGCGCCGGTTAGCCTGGCCACAATATCCGTGCCGCAGCCATTGTCCGGGCTGGCGGCGGTTGCCTCCAGATCGGGCAGGCCGCCCAGGCTGACGACATGGCTGATCTTCAGGGCGCGGGGGGTGCGCAGCACGCTGTCCTTTGGCAGTTTACCCCGACCCGCCAGCCACAGCGCCAGATGTCCGCCGGCCGAATGCCCGACCGCGACGATGCGGCCAACGTCGAGGTGATAGCGTGCCGCATTGCTCGCCAGCCCGTCCGTCGCTGCGGCTGCATCCTGGAACGTGCCGGGATAGCCGCCACCGGGGCGATCGACCCCGCGATAATCGATGTTCCATACCGCAATGCCGCGACCGCGCAGATCATCGGCGATCCAGTTCATCAGGGTGCGATCGGCAATTTCCGTCTGCCAGCAGCCGCCATGTACCATCACCACCACGGGGTGCCGCCCAGCGCGCTTGGGCAGCCAGACGTCCACCTTTTGATAGGCATCGCTGCCATAGCTGATCGTCGCATCGGGCATGGGCCGGGTGCGGCTCGTTAAATCGGGCCAGGTGAGCAGCGGGGTGTTGGTTGCCATGAACGGGGTGATGGCCAACAGCGCGAAAAGAGCAAGTCTCAGCATTTCACCGGCCTAAACGCCCTGCGCCGCGTTGTCCAAGGGCAGCATATGCCGCTACCCCCTCGCCACCGCAGAATCGCGCTGCTATCGGGCAGGCGATGACCAGTGACGTGCTTGACCCCGACGCCCCGGCTCCCCAGCCCGAGCCAATTCCCGGCCAGAC
>JBBQDD010000272.1:0-3498 GCA_038319335.1 Sphingomonadales bacterium | reverse complement strand
TCTGAAGATAACCAGCGATGTCGATCAGCTCGTAGAGGTATTCGGTATCAGAGCTTCGTCTCATGGTCGCTTGTTTGACCTTTCTGACGCGAAGGTCGCATCTCCCGACGCGATAAGCGCGCTATCGTCGATGACCGTCGATCCAGCACGCCTTCCCTTTCGCGCTAATCGCGTCGCATATTTTGGAGGGTCGCCATTACTTAAATTGCAATTGAAGCGGCTTTGCGCAGTAGCTCCAAGGCTGGCGGTGTTCGACGACCAGAGGGCCGCATATGCATGGGCAACTAGCGGTCGGTGGGATGAGGGGCTGGGCCTTTAGATCGTCAACCTAGCAGCAGCTGTTCCAGCCGAGATGTCCGTTATTAAGCCCGAAGCAGACATTGGCGGTAGCCCACGGTACCACAGTTACATGACCGAAGCCGATTTCCTCGCCGCATTGCGCGCGCTGCCGCTCCACCCGGGTGCGCAGGGGCTGGCGGATGATGCGGCGCGGTTGGGCGGCTATGTGCTGACCACTGATACGATGGTGGAGGGGGTGCATTTCCTGCCAGGCGATCCGGCGTCCGATGTCGCGTGGAAATTGCTCGCGGTGAACCTGTCCGATCTTGCCGCAAAGGGCGCGGTGCCAGCGGGGGTGCTGCTCAACTATCCGCTCAGGGAAGACGCCTGGGACCGCGCCTTCCTCGCCGGGTTCGATGCGGCCTTGCGCCAGTTCGGTTGCCAGCTGCTGGGCGGCGATACCGTGTCGCTACCACCGGGTGCACCGCGCGTGTTGACGCTGACCGCGATTGGCACCGCCGCCGATCCGCCCAGCCGCGGTGGCGCCCAGCCGGGCGACGGCTTGTTCGTTACCGGCACGATCGGTGATGCAGGGGCCGGGCTGGAGATCGCGCAAGGCGCTCCCGGGCCTGATGCATTGCTGGCCGCCTATCGCCGCCCGGTGCCGCGCCTGGCAGAGGGGCAGGCGCTGGCCGCTTATGTCCATGCGATGATGGATGTCTCAGACGGCCTGTTGATTGATGCGGCGCGGATGGCGGCGGCGAGCGGACTGGCGCTGACCATCGATCTTGCCGCAATCCCGCTATCACCTGCCTATCGCACTCATATCGGGGATGATCGCGCTGCCCGGTTGCGCGCGGCGACGGCGGGGGATGATTATCAGCTGCTCTTTGCCGCATCCGGCCCGCCGCCCGAAACGCCGCCCATCCCCGCATCCCGGATCGGCGTGTTCGCCCCGGGGCAGGGCCTGTCGCTGGTTGATGGCGGCCAGGCTGTGCCGCTGCCCGCGCGGCTCGGCTTTGAACATGGGGCGGGGTAGCCGCGGCCAACGGCGCTTGCGCTCCCCTTTGACGCGCCTATAGGGTCGTCACCAAATACCGGTGCCGGGGGGCGCGCCAGTGACCCCTGAAGCGACCGGATCAGGGAAGGACTTTGCCGATGACGATTGTTTATGCCGCGATGATCTGTGGCCTGCTGGCTGTGCTGTACGGGGTGATCACGAGCCGCCAGGTGCTGGCCGCCCCCGCTGGTAACGAAAAGATGCGCGATATCGCGGCGGCCATTCAGGAGGGCGCACAGGCCTATCTGGGTCGCCAGTACCGCACGATCGGCATTGTCGGCGTCATCATGCTCGCGCTCGTCTGGGTGCTGATCGACAGCATGGGCGCGCCGGTTTCGGCGGCCAGCTTTGCGATTGGCGCGGTCCTGTCGGGCGTCGCGGGCTACATCGGCATGAACATTTCGGTGCGCGCCAATGTGCGCACGGCAGAGGCGGCGCGGACGTCGCTGCAGGGCGGCCTGACCATGGCATTTCGTTCCGGCGCCATCACCGGCATGCTGGTGGCGGGGCTGGGGCTGCTGTCGATTTCGGGCGTGTTCTGGTATCTTGCTGGCGCAAATGGCGAGAATGCGGGCGCGCAGATTGTCGTCAAGGCGCTGACGGGCCTGGCGTTCGGTTCCTCGCTCATCTCCATTTTCGCGCGCCTCGGCGGCGGCATCTTCACCAAGGCAACAGATGTGGGCGCCGATCTGGTGGGCAAGGTTGAGGCCGGCATCCCAGAGGATGACCCCCGCAACCCCGCCACCATTGCCGATAACGTGGGCGATAACGTCGGCGATTGCGCCGGCATGGCCGCTGATCTCTTCGAAACCTATGTCGTCACCTTCGGCGTCACGATGATTTCGGTCGCGCTTGCGCTGAAGAATGCCGATCAATTGCTGCAAGTGATGACCCTGCCGCTGATCGTCGGCGGCGTGTGCATCATCACCTCGATCATCGGCACCTATGCGGTGCGGCTGGGCAGCAGCAACAACATCATGGGCGCGCTGTACAAGGGCTTTTGGCTCAGCGTCGGCCTGTCGGTGCCCGCCATCTATTTCGCCACGCAATATACGCTGGGCGACATGAACGCGGTGATCGGCGGCAACAGCTTCCTTGATGGCGGCGCGGCGACGGCAGAGGCACTGGCGGGTGCTGCGACCACCACCACCACCGGCATGGCGCTGTTCTGGTGCATGATGATCGGCCTGGCCGTCACCGGGCTGCTGGTGTGGATTACCGAATATTATACCGGCACCAATTTCCGCCCGGTGCGCAGCATCGCCAAGGCATCGGAAACCGGCCACGGCACCAATGTGATCCAGGGGCTGGCCGTCAGCCTTGAATCGCCTGCGCTGCCAACGCTGGTGATCGTGGTCGCGGTGATCGCGGCGTATCAACTGGCGGGCGTGATCGGCATCGCCTTTGCCGCCACCGCGATGCTGGCACAGGCCGGGATGGTCGTGGCGCTCGATGCGTACGGCCCGGTTACCGACAATGCCGGCGGCATCGCCGAAATGGCGGGCCTGCCCGATGATGTGCGCCATCGCACCGATGCGCTGGACGCGGTGGGCAACACCACCAAGGCCGTGACAAAGGGCTATGCAATCGGCTCCGCCGCGCTCGCCGCGCTGGTGCTGTTCAACGCCTATACCAGCGATCTGGCGCGCGATTTCCCCACGCTTGCCGTCAACTTCCAGCTCAGCAATCCCTATGTCATCGTCGGGCTGCTGCTCGGCGCGCTGCTGCCCTATCTGTTCGGGGCGATGGGGATGACGGCGGTTGGCCGTGCGGCAGGCGCCGTGGTGGAGGATGTGCGCGCGCAGTTCCGCGATAATCCGGGCATCATGGCGGGCACCAGCCGCCCCGATTACGCCCGCACCGTCGATTTGGTCACCAAGGCCGCGATTGCGGAGATGATCGTGCCGAGCCTGCTGCCCGTGCTCAGCCCGATTGCGGTCTATTTCATCATCACCGGCGTGGCGGGCCAGGCAGAAGGCTTTGCGGCGCTCGGCGCGATGCTGCTCGGCGTGATCGTGTCGGGGCTGTTCGTCGCGATTTCGATGACGAGCGGCGGCGGCGCGTGGGACAATGCCAAGAAATACATCGAAGACGGTCATCACGGCGGCAAGGGCAGCGAAGCGCACAAGGCCGCGGTGACGGGTGATACGGTGGGCGAT
>JBBQDD010000271.1:0-3563 GCA_038319335.1 Sphingomonadales bacterium | reverse complement strand
CATCGTCTCCGCGCCCACGATTGCCCGGGCGATCTGGCCAAGGTGATAGGACGGTGTGAACGCCCCCACCGTCTGCATCCATCCCGGCAGGATCGACGTCGGGATCCACAGGCCGCCCAATATCGCCGATCCCAGGAACAGCGCATTGGCCATCGCCACCGCGCCCTTGCCGCCCATCCGCATGCCAATGCCAAACCCGATCAGCGCGAATGGCACCGTCGATGCCAGATGCACGATCGACAGGATCACCCATCGCGCGGGGTTCAGCCGCACGCCGCCGATGATGCCCAGCGCATAGATCATCGCCACGGCGGCGGCGGTCGCGGCGATCGCGGCGGTCAGCTTGGCGGCGACATAGGCCCCGGCGGGCATGGGCGACACGCGTTTCAGTTCAATCAGCCCCTGTTCGCGCTCCATCGCCACGCCAGCGCCAAAGCCGAACAATGCCGGGCCAATCGCCGCGAATACCCCATATCCGGCCAGCATCGCCGCCACGCCAGCAGGGGAGGGCGACTTGGCGATGGCAAGCGTGAACAAGCCGAAAAAGGCGGCAGGCGTGATGACCGATGGCAAGATGAACTGCGGCAGCCGCCACGATCGCTTCAGCTCAGCGATGCTTTCACGCCGCCATATGCCGGTGGGATGGGTCAGCGCGCTCATGCCGCAATCCGTTCATCGGCCGGGAGCAACGCCGCAATGGCATCTTCGAGCGATGCGTCCGCCACCCGCAGATCGGCGAGCGCGGTATCGGCATCGCATAAGCTGCGGATCGTCGCGACCGCGTTGGTGGTCACGATGCGCAGGTCGGCCCCGTCGGCGCTGGCGTCGCGCACCCCCGGCAGCATCCCTATGCGAACCAGCGGCAGCGACGACCGGCAGCGGATCACTGATCCGCCAGCCCGCGCCCGCAGCGCCTCGGGCGTGTCGTCCGCCACGATCCGCCCCGCATCCATCACCAGCACCCGGTCTGCCAGCGCATCGGCCTCGGTCAGGTCATGGCTCGTCAGCAGCACCGCTGCGCCGTCCGCCGCCGCCTCGCGGACGGTGGCCCACAAAGCACGAGCGGCGGCGCGGTCCATGCCCGCCGTCGGCTCGTCAAGCACCAGCAAATCGGGCCGCCCGCACATTGCCATCGCATATTGAACACGCCGCGCCTGCCCGCCTGAAAGCGCGCCGCAGCGCCGCTTCGCCAAATCGGCAATACCGGCGATCGCCAGCGTCTCGGCAAGCGGACGCGGATCGCGGTAATAGCCCGATTGCAGCGTGATCATCTCCGCCACTGTCATCACATCGGGCAAGCTTGCGGCCTGCAACATTACCCCCATCCGCCCGCGTGCTGCAGGGCGGGCGGGATCGAGACCGAACAGCAGGGCCTCGCCCGCATCGGGGCGCAAGCGCCCGGTCAACAGGCTGACGCTGGTCGTCTTGCCCGCGCCATTGGGGCCCAGCAGCGCGGTCACCTCGCCACTGCGGATCGCGAGATCGAGGCGATCGAGGACCACCCGACCGCCCAATCGTTTCGATACGGCAGCCAATGTGGCGACCGCGGATAAATCATGCGTCATCGGAGCATCTCCTTGCCAGATGAACGTGATCCAATCGGGTGCGCGATTATATTGTCGGATGTCATTCCCCGGGGGTGACGAATGTCATGCGCAATCGGCTGGGGGGCGGACAGCTTTATAAGTTGCGACCACCGACGCTCGGGACAGTGAGGCTCGGCGCGAGAAGTGCAGCCCAATCAGCGCGAGGTGTTACGAAGGATGGGCGTCTGCCTTTTGGAACCGGTCGTTGCGCAATCGACCTTGCCTATTGGGTCACATAGTCGAGAAGCCTGCTGCGGAAGGCCGAGCCAACTCGGGAATTCTAGACGAAGGCACGGCTCGTATCGCGCACGCGAATCGCTCTCCATCATGTCAGCACCTGTCGGGCGTTTGCCATGAATTTGCATAGTTTCGCTCATGCCACCTGGTTCGTCGTTGCGGCTTTGATTTTCCTGTTTTCCAAATCGATCTCGATGATCTTGCCGCGAACGCGGCTTTTTTGGTGCAATCATGCGGTGCGTTTCTGGATGTCCGCATCAAACCCGGGCTTGAACAAATCAAGCCTGAAGTCATCCCGGGCAGGACGTCAGCGGGGGAGCGGTAAAGTGTCGCCGGCATGACATTATAGCGAATGCGATCGGCTATGTTTCATCGCCATGGAGGGTCAGAAGCAGCAGATGGAAAATGGTCAAGACGCTGCGCGACCCGGCCCCATCGGCACGATCGTCAACACGCGGGGCGGGCTGTTGGCGCTGTTGCTTTTTGCCAATATTCTGAATTTCGTCGACCGGCATCTGCTCGCCAGCTTTTCGACCTATATCGTTCCGGAACTCGGGCTCAGCAACACGCAGTACGGGTTGCTGACCGGTATCCTTTTCACATTATTCTATGCGGTTTCGGGACTGTTCATGGGGGCGCTGGTGGATACGTCCCATCGGCCGCGGCTGGTGGCCGGGGCGATGGCAGTGTGGAGTTTGCTAACCGCTGCATCGGCGTTGGCGCGCGGCTTCGTTAGCCTGGCGATTCCGCGCCTGTTCATCGGCATTGGTGAATCCGCGCTGACGCCTGCGGCAATTTCCATCCTGGCGGACCGCTATCCACCCGAGCGGCGCGGGTTTGCCACCGGCGTCTACTATATGGGCGTGCCGCTGGGCGTCGGGGCCAGCCTGGTCGTCGCAGGCGTGCTCGGCCCGCTGCTTGGCTGGCGATATTGCTTCTTGCTGTTGGGCGGAATCGGTCTGTTGAGCGCGCTGGCGATGCTGGCGGTGCGCGATGATCGGCAGGGCGTGGTGGCCGCGGCGCGGGTGCCTTCGCCGTTCAGCGCCTGGCGCGCCGTTCGGGCGTCGCGCGGCCTCCAATGGATCGTCTGCGCGGGCATTTTCGTGCATGTCTCGATCAGCACCGGATCGTTCGATCAGCTCTGGCTCGTCCGGGAGCGAGGGTTCGATCGTTCCGAAGTCGCGATCATCAGCGGGATCATCGCGTGCGTCGGCGGCATATCGGGCAATTTGCTCGGCGGCATCGGCGGGGATTATTGGTACGCAAAGACGGGCAAGTCGCGCGCGACCTTTCTGGGCTGGCTGCTGCTGATTCTGGTGCCGTTGTCGCTGACATTCCGGCTCGCCCCGGCCGGCAGCACGCCGTTCTGGGTCGGCTTTGTTGCAAGCTATGTGCAGCTCGGCGCATTTTACGGCCCCGTATTCTCGACCCTGCAGCAACTCAGCCGCCCGACGGAGCGCGGGGCCGTTACCGCGTTTGCGCTGTTCACCAATAATGTGATCGGGCTGGGCATCGGCGTGACAGCGGGCGGCATCCTGATCGATCTGCTCAAGGCAGGCGGCGAGCGATCGCGGCATGCGCCGATCGAGAATCAGGAGCTCCGCGACGTTGATCGGCCTGATCTGGTCGCGGTAAATGATGCGATACGTCTCGAAGCTCGACACCGACCTCAGCAACGCGGCCCACTGGTAGTAGTCGAGCGCCCCGCCCACGTCTTCGACACGCGGCAGCAGGATGTGG
>JBBQDD010000270.1:0-3565 GCA_038319335.1 Sphingomonadales bacterium | reverse complement strand
CGGCGATGTGCAGTCAGACCAGGTTGCGCAAGGCTTTGGTTCGCTGGGGCTGATGACGTCGGTATTGCTGACGCCCGATGGCAAAACGGTGGAGGCAGAGGCGGCGCACGGCACCGTCACCCGCCATTTCCGCCAGCATGAACAAGGCAAGGCCACGTCAACCAACCCGATCGCGTCGATTTTCGCCTGGACGGGCGGGCTGAAATATCGCGGCAAGTTCGACAATACGCCAGAAGTGACCGCCTTTGCCGAAACGCTGGAGCGGGTGTGCATCAAAACGGTTGAAGACGGCCATATGACCAAGGATCTGGCGCTGCTGATCGGCCCGAACCAGCCCTGGATGACCACCGAACAGTTTTTCGAACAGGTCCGCGTCAACCTTGAAACCGCGATGGGTGTGTGACGGCGCATTAGGGCACACCGCCGGAAAAATCACGGCGGCTGGCTCTCACCGGTCGTATAGGCTGACAACCGCTGCGCAGTCAGGTTAAGTCCAGCCATGCCCATCGGATTAGACAGCCACGGTTTTTCGGACGCTCTTGTCATCCTGGGCGCGGCCGGGCTGGTTATTCCGGCGTTTTCGCGGGCCAAGATCAGTCCGATCATCGGGTTCATCCTCGTCGGCGTCATCGCGGGGCCCAGCGGCTTCGGGCGGCTGGTAGGGGATTATCCCTGGCTGCGGCACATCACCATCAGCGACCGCGAATCGATTCAGCCCTTCGCTGAGTTCGGCATCATCCTGCTGTTGTTTTCCATCGGCCTCGAACTCTCGTTCAAGCGGCTTTGGTCGATGCGGAGCGATGTTTTTGGCGTGGGCGCGGCCGAATTGATCGTGTCCGGCTTCATGATTGGCGGGGCAATCCATCTTCTGGGGCAATCCTGGCCACAGGCGATCACGCTGGGAATGGCACTGGCGCTATCATCAACCGCGCTGGTGCTGCCCATTGCGGGGGCTGCCAGCACGATTGGCCGCGCCGCGTTTTCGATGCTGTTGTTTGAGGATCTGGCGCTGGTGCCGCTGCTGTTCGTCCTCGCCACGCTGGCGCCTGGCGCGGCCGGCGATGGCGCGGCGATCATTGGACTGGTCGGCGGCGGGATTTTGACGATCGCGGCGATCTTCATCAGCGGGCGCATCCTGCTGCCCCGCCTGTTCGCGCAGGCCGCCCGCACCAAAAGCCCGGAGCTGTTTCTGGCGGCATCGCTGCTGGTGGTGATCACGGCCAGCCTGGCCACCACCGCGGCGGGCCTATCCCCCATTGTGGGCGCGCTGCTGGCGGGGTTGCTAATCGCCGAAACCGATTACCGAAGTGAAGTGGAGGTGATGACCGCGCCGTTCCGAGGCCTGGCGCTGGGTGTGTTCCTGATCACCGTGGGCATGAGCCTGGACCTGCAATTGGTGTTCGACAATTGGGGGGCGCTGATCGCCGGGCTGGCGGGCGTGGTCGCGGCAAAGGCGGGCGTCACGGCAGTGCTGCTGAAGGTCAATGGCCAGCGCAATGCGGTCGCCGCCGAAACCGGGTTGCTGATGGGCAGCCCGTCTGAAACCACGCTGATCGTACTTGGCGCGGCGGCGCAGGTGCAGCTGATTTCACCGGCGACGCTTGGCTATTGGCAAACGGTGACGGCGCTTGGCCTCACCCTGACGCCGCTGCTCGCCTGGGCAGGGCGGCAAGTTGCGCGGCGGATTGAACTGCGCGCCGGGGGCGATGTTCTGGATATCGCGATGCCGCCAGAGGGGCCGGGGGCGGTAATTATCGGCTTTGGTCGCGTTGGGCGGATGGTGGTCGACATGCTGAAAGTGCACGGCCAGCCCTATCTGGCGGTGGAGGCGGATATCGATACTGTGCTGGCGGCGCGGCGGGAGGGCTATGCGATCATCTTTGGCGATGTCGCGCGGCCGGAACTGGTCGATCGGCTTAACCTGGGTCGGGCCAGCGCGCTGATCCTGACGATGGACGATCCGGTGCTGACGGTGCGGTTGACGGAGCGGGTGCGCGCCTGGGTCCCCGGCCTGACGATTGTCGCCCGCGCCCGCGATGTTGACCACGCCGCAGAACTTTACCGCGCCGGGGTGACGGATGCGGTGCCCGAAACGCTGGAAAGCTCGCTGCAGTTATCGGAAGCCGTGCTGACGGATCTGGGCATCGCGGTGGGTCCGGTGATCGCCTCCATCCATGAAAAACGCGATGACTTGCGCAAGGAAATCAAGAACGCAGCCGGGATTGAACGGGTACCCCGCTTTCGCCGCCTGCGCGACCGCGACCGCCCAGCCTGACGTTTTTCGGGGGCGATTCGGGCGAAACATCGTGCCCGCCCTGTTCACCACCTCTGCGCACCCATGCTTAACCCCATGGGCGCATTTTTTGCGGCATGATGATCAAGGCCCTTGCTGCGTTGACGCTGATCCTGGTCGCGGTCGATTACGCGATCACCGGCGGCAATTACAGCAGCACACTGGTGCGCGGGGTGGCGCATTTCTTCGGCTGGTTGGCGGCCGCGGGCAGGAACTCGCTGTTTTCCTGGTGACACGCGCTGTCGTCCGAGGCGTCACCTTCAGCCGTTTGCCCTGAGCCTGTCGAAGGGTCATCCTTCTTCTGCGCGGTCGGAAAAGAAGGGAACTGATTTCAGGCGATATCGTCCCGCTCTAAAGCCCGTGATCGACGTCCAGCTCGCGCACGCGGCGGGCTTGGCGGGCAGCGTCCACCAGCTCGCGCAGTTCCTCCCGAATGGCCCGGGCGCGGGGGATGTCGCGCAGCGTGATTGATCCGCCCTGCGTAGTCGGATCGCTGGAGCTGATGGTGATCGCGCCAATATCGACCCATTGATTGATCAGCGAATAGGCGACCGTAACGTCCTTTATCCGGTACAGCTCGATCTCGTCGGTTTTCTTGTTGAAAATGCCGCTGCGGATAATCAGCCGCTGGTCGGTAAGCTCATAATGGGTGGCAATGTTCTGGAACCAGCGCAGCGCGATGATCACCAGCCCCACGCCCACCAGACACAGCAGCAACGTGCCCCATCCGGCCAGGCTGCCCACCAGCCACCTGCCGGTGCTGGCACGGAACGATTCGATTGGCTTTTCCATCATCTGCTCCGCTTGAAAATTTTGCACGTTACCCCTCAGGCGGTGGCGGGCATTGCCTCCAGCGCTGATTTCACGGCGGCAACCGCTTCCGCTGCGCTGGCCCCGTCCGGCCCGCCGCCCTGCGCCATATCGGGCCGGCCACCGCCGCCCTGCCCGCCCAGCCGGGCCACGGCCACACGCAGCAGGTCGACGGCATTGTGGCTCACCACCAGATCATCGCTGATGCCAACTGCCACCGATGCGCGCCCGTCATTCACCGCGACGATCATCGCGATACCAGAGCCGATCCGCGCTTTCACGTCATCCACCGCGCCGCGCAGCCCCTTAGGGTCCAGCCCGTCGATCACCTGGCCGACAAAATTCACGCCGCCCACCTGCTCCGGCCCGGCCGGTGCGGCACCGCCGGCACCGCCCAGCGCGAGTGCCTTTTTCGCCTCGGCTAGTTCGCGTTCCAGCCGCCGACGATCTTCCACCAGCGCC
>JBBQDD010000269.1:0-3578 GCA_038319335.1 Sphingomonadales bacterium | reverse complement strand
CATCATGCCGGTGAACCCGTCCCGCCGCCCGCGCGCGGCATAGGCGGCCAGTCCGCCGAGATCGCGAAAATCGGGATAGACCGTCTCGATCGCCGCCACCCCCGCCGCATGCGCGCCGAAAAGCGTGAGCGACCGCGCGAGTTGGTAGGGGGCGGTATAGCTGCCATCGGCTTCACGCGATGTTGATGCGCCGATGGCGGCGGGCAAATCCTCCGCACCCCAAGTCAAGCCGCACAGCCGATCCGTCACCCCGCCATAGCTGCCCAGCGCAAACACCGCTGCCGGGGTCTCCGTGGCGATCGGCAGGATCAGCATATCGCCCTTAGCCTGATTCTGGGTCAACTGCGCATCAAGCGCTGCCAGCGATGTACCCCCTTCCGCCTTGGGCAGCACAATGCCATCGGGCCGCGCCCCAAGAACGGCCGCCAGATCATCCGCCGCCAGCCCCGAATCGAGCGGGTTGATCCGCACGAACAGCGTTTGCCGACGCGGGCCGGCCAGAAACGCGGCGATCGCGGCGCGGGCGGCTGGCTTGGCGGCGGGTGCCACCGAATCCTCCAAATCAAGGATCAGCGCATCGGCATCCAGCGCTGCCGCCTTTGCCATCCGGTCTGGCCGGTCCCCGGGGACGAAAAGCAGCGAGCGAAGGCGGGTCATCAGCGTTCCGGCATTGTTTGTGGCCGGGCTAGCATGGCCAGGCCGTGCTGCGGAAGCGACGAATGGGTTTGATACTTTATACCATTACATCTATCGCGGTGCAGCAATCGGGCTGAGGCCGAACCAGGGAACATGATGATGGTGCGAACGATGATGCTGGCTGGGGTAGCATTGGCGGCTTTTTCAACGGCGAATGCGCATGCCGCACCCGCCGGCTCACCAGCTGCAAGCGTTGCCCCGCCTGTTGCCCCCCCAGCTGCCACACCTGCCGACCAGACGGATCAGGGCAAGGACATCATCATTACCGCACCGATCGCGCATAGCGAGGCGGACGTGCTGTCGGGCACATCGGTCGTCAGCGGGCAGGAGCTTACGCGGTCGCTGCAACCCACCATTGGTGAGACGCTGGCACACCAGCCCGGCGTTTCCGCCACCTCGTTCGGGCCCAATGCGTCGCGCCCGGTGCTGCGCGGGTTCCAGGGCGACCGGATTCGCGTGCTGACGGACGGTATTGGCTCGATCGACGTGTCGAACACTTCCGTCGATCACGCGGTGATCATCGATCCGCTCTTGTCTGACCGGATTGAGGTGCTGCGCGGGCCAGCGGCGTTGCTGTATGGATCATCGGCGGTCGGCGGTGTCGTCAACGTGATCGACAAGCGAATCCCCCGGTCAGTGCCGTCGGACGGCTATCGGCTCGATTCGATCGCGACTTACGGCTCGGCGGCGAACGAACGGACGATCGGTGCGGCGGGCGATGTGAGGGTTTCCGACAAGATCGTGCTGCATGCCGATGGCTCCTATCTGAAAACGGACGATCTGCGGATCGGTGGCTTCGCGCTGACCCCCGCCCGTCGCGCAGAGGCGATCGCCACCAGCCGCATCCCGCAAACGCCGCCGCCGGGCGAAGACCCCATCGATTTTGCGGGCAGCGCCGCCATTCGGGGCCGCTTGCCCAACAGTGCCAGCGAGACATGGACGGCGGGCTTCGGTGCGGCGCTGATCACCGATACCGGCAATCTGGGCGTATCCTACAGCCATTATGACAGCCTGTACGGCGTGCCGATCCGCTATGCGACGCTGCCCGGCCAGGGCCAGGAATCGCCGCGCATCGACATTGTCCAGAACCGAGTCGACATCCGGGCCGCGGTGGATACGGGTGGCGAGATTTTGAAGCAGATCCGGTTCCGCGCAGGCGCCGCCAATTATCGCCAGTTCGAACTGGAGCCGGACGGCGCGGTGGCCACCACATTCCTGAACAAGGGTTTTGAGGGGCGGCTGGAGATTGTGCAGGCAAAGCGCGGGCCGTGGATTGGCGCATCGGGCGTGCAATTTTCCAACCGCGAATTCAACGTGATCGGCGATGAGGCCTTTTTGCCCCGCAACGCCACCGCGCAAACCGGCATTTTCACACAGCAACAGCTCGATTTCGGGGCACTGAAGGCGGAAGCCGGCGTGCGGTATGAATTCACTGATGTCGCGTCGCGTTCACTCCCCAGCGATGCGCGCTTTTTTGCGGGCTCACGGCAGTTCGGCGCATTGTCGGGCGCGGTGGGCGCATCCTATGCGATCAGCGAAGCGGTTAGGGTCGGCATCAACCTGTCGCATACCGAACGCACGCCATCCGCCGAAGAGCTGTTCGCCAATGGCAGCCATGCCGGCACCCAGGCCTATGAGCTGGGCAATCCGAACTTCCGGGTGGAAAAAAGTGATGGGATTGAGGGCACGCTCCACATCCACGGTGATGGCTATAATGTTGACGCGTCAGCCTATTACAGTCGGTTTTCGAACTATATCTCCGACAATCAGGTCGCACAGAGCATTTGTGAGGCAGCGGCGGCACCCAGCGGGCGATCGGTTGACCTGCCCTGTTTCCAGTCGACCCAGGTCGATGCGCGCTATTTCGGGTTCGAAGTCGATGGATCGCTGAAGGTTGCGCAGCTGGGCGATTACGCGATCAACGTGGACGCATTGGGTGATTATGTGCGGGCGACGCTGGTCGGGCAGGGGCCGGTGCCGCGTATTCCAGCCGCCCGGGTGCTTGGCGGGGTTGAGGCGCAATCGGACCGGATGAGTGCCCGGGTTGAGGCCGAACATGTCTTTGAACAGAACCGCATCACCGCTTTTGAAACGCCGACGCGCGATTACACGCTGGTAAATGCGTCGCTGTCATTCATCCCGTTTGCCAGCAACAAGCGGACGACGCTGACGCTCAGCGCGAACAATCTGTTCGATGTCGATGCCCGCCGCCACGCCAGCTTCCTGAAGGATTTTGCGCCGCTGGCCGGGCGTGACATCCGGATTACGGCGCGCTTTGGGTTGTAGAACCAGGCTACCCCAACTGGCGTTCCCCCAGCTTCCGTTCCCCCAGCTTCCGTTCCCAGGCCAGGGCGTGGGCGACGATCGTGTCGAGATCGGCATAGGCGGGCCGCCACGGCAGCGCGGCCAGGATCGCCGCATTGTTCGCCACCAGCGCATCGGGATCGCCCGCCCGGCGGGGCCCTTCGCGCCGGTCCAGCGTCATGTTCGTCACCCGGTCTACCGCGTCCAGCATCTCGCGCACCGAATAGCCCCGGCCATAGCCTGCGTTCAGGATATGGCTCTGGGTCGGCGCGGCAATCAGAAGGTTCAGCGCATGGACATGTGCGACGGCGAGATCGCTTACATGGATGTAATCGCGCACTCCCGTACCGTCAGGCGTGTCGAAATCGGTGCCGAATATCGATACATGGTCGCGCTTGCCCGTCGCCGCCTCGACCGCGATTTTCAGCAGATGGGTGGCCCCGGCGGTCGACTGGCCGGTGCGCCCCGCCGGATCGGCGCCCGCAACGTTGAAGTAACGCAGCGCGCAGAAATTCATCGGGTGGGCGGCCGCCACATCGCGCAGCATCGCCTCCGTCATCAGCTTTGATGTGCCGTAC
>JBBQDD010000268.1:0-3629 GCA_038319335.1 Sphingomonadales bacterium | reverse complement strand
CGGCTGATCGACACCGCCGGGATGCGCAAGCGCGCCAACGTGGTCGAGAAGCTGGAAAAGATGTCGGTCGCCGACGCCAAGCGCGCGGTCGATTTTGCCGAGGTGGTCGTGCTGCTGCTCGATGCGACGCGCGGGCTGGAGGTGCAGGATTTGAAGATCGCCGATCGTGCGCTGCAGGAGGGCCGCGCGCTGATCATCGCGCTGAACAAATGGGATGTGGCAGAGGATGCCAGCCGGTTGTTCAACGGCGTGCGGGCGGCACTGGACGAGGGGCTGGCGCAGGTGCGGGGCGTGCCGTTGCTCACCATTTCCGGCGCGACCGGCAAGGGCATCGACCAGCTGATCGCTGCCGCGTTCGAAACGCGCGATGCGTGGTCGCGTCGCGTTGGTACCGGCGAGCTGAACCGCTGGTTCGAACGCGCGGTGGAGGCCAATCCGCCGCCGGCACCGGGCGGAAGGCGAATCAAGCTGCGCTACCTCACCCAGGCCAAAACGCGGCCGCCGGGCTTTGTGCTGTTCGGCACGCGGGTGGATCAGCTGCCCGAAAGCTATCAGCGCTATCTGATCAACGGCATCCGCCGTGATCTGGGGTTCGGGGCAGTGCCGGTGCGGCTGACGCTGCGCGCACCGAAGAACCCGTTCGACCAATGACGTTCGACCAGTGACGTTCGGCCCGTGACGCTGATCATCGATGCGCGCGGGCAGCGTTGCCCCTGGCCGTCGATCCGGCTGGCGCGCGCGCTGCGAGAGGATCACCGGGATATCCAGATCACCGCCGATGACCCCGCAGCGGCCCGCGAACTGGCTGCCGTTGCCGATGCTGCGGGTGCTAAAATAGAACGGGTACCGAATGGTTTAGGCGATGTTTATCACATCTTTCTGCTGCCTAACGTCAACCTATCGTTTACTCGCGGGGTATAAATAGATGCTCTGATCTTCGCTCAAGTCAGATGTGCGATGGAGGAGCAACAGGTGACAATGCAAGCCAACACGCTGGTCGATTGGGATGCGTTTACGCAGGCGCGCAGCGAATTGGGCGCCGGTTTTGTGCGGATTCTGGGCTATTTCCAGGAAGACGGCATCAAATCGGTCGCTGCCATCGAGACGGCGATGCGCGCCGGCAACGCGGCGGCGCTGGTGCTGCCAGCCCATACGCTGAAGGGTGAAGCGCGTCAGTTCGGTGCAGAACCGCTGGGGCTGGTGGCCGAAAAGATTGAGACGATCGCCCGTACTTGCGTTGAAAAGCGCGATACGCCGGATGCCGCGCTGGAACATGTCGTTGGCCTGCGCGAATTGTTCGAATCGACATTGGGGCTGCTGCTGCGAGAGGCCAATCCGCTGGTCGAGCGCCGCCCGACAGGTTTTGGCCGCCGGGCCGTGGGCGGGATGTGACGAGGTAGCAAATGCCGGGGGCGGTGTCGCCCGCCAGCCGATGCTCGCTACTCCCCCATCTTCACCACGACCGCCCATTCCTCTGCGCGGACCGGGCATACCGATAGCCGTGACTGGCGCAGCAGTTCTATCGCCGCGAGCTTCGGTTCGGCCTTGATGGCGGCCAGCGTGACCGGGCGTGCGAGCGCGCGGACGGGGGCGACCTGCACCGACGCCCATTTGCCGTCATCGCCGTCTGGCTGCCATGCGCGCGTGATGTGGACGATGCCGACCACGGCCTTGTCACTGACGCTGTGATAGAAAAATGCCGCATCGCCCACTGCCATCGCCCGCAGGTTGATCGCGGCGGCATGGTTGCGCACGCCCGTCCATTCGGTGTGCCCATCGGCCACCAGATGCGCCCAGCCATAGCTTTCGGGTTCGGATTTGATGAGCCAATAGGCCATTGATCGCTCCTTTCACGTCGCCCGGCGCATGCCCGCTTTACTAAACGCGCGATGAACATCCCATTCCGGTACAGTTCAGCCCGACTCGCCTATCCAATGCAACAGGCTCTCCATGAAGCGCGTTGGTGCCGGGTGTCGGGCTGGTTGAGATGAGGAGATGTGACATGAATTTGATGATGAAAAAAGCTGGCCTGGGCGTCGCCCTCGCCGTCACCGCGCTCGCCACGGCCGCCCCGGCTGAAGCACAGCGTTATTATGGTCGCCACCGTGGCGACAATGGCGGCGCTGCTGTCGTCGCCGGGATTGCCGGTCTGGCGATTGGTGCGGCAATCGCATCGAACAATAACGATCGTTACCGCGACCGTTATTATGATGATCGCGGCTATTCGCGCAATTACGATTACAATTATTACAACAATCACGGCTATTATCCGGATGATGGCTATTATGCCTATAGCTATCGCCCGCAGTACAACCGGTGCCGCGTCGTGCGCCAGTGGGATCCATATTACCGCCAGAGCGTGCGCGTTCGCATCTGCCGCTAAGGCCTGATCGATCGTGTGAAAAAGGGGTGGTGCGAGGTGATCGCGCCGCCCCTTTTTGCGTGCTGATGGCGGGGGCAGGTTATGGATCGGCGGTTTTTATGGGCGGCGGGCTGGCAATTTGCGCGGCGCTGCGCCAGATACGCTCGCCATGAGCGACACACCCCCCGATCGACTATCGTCGAACCCGCGCAGCCCGTTTTTCGATCAACCCCTGCTGGAACGGGGCATTGGCATCCGCTTCAAGGGGCTGCAGCGCCACGATGTCGAGGAATATTGCATTTCCGAAGGCTGGATCCGCGTGGCGCTGGGCAAGAAGGTCGATCGCCATGGCAACCCGCTGACGCTGAAGCTGTCAGGGCCGCTCGAGGCCTGGTTCGAACGCCCGGCGGATGGGGCGAATGGCGCGGATGATGATGCCGAGGCCGCCAGCTAAATTTCGGCAAGGGCCGCCTTGGCCGCTTCCTCGAACGCCTGCATCGCCAGCCGGTAAGGCCCCGGCCCATGGCTGATCCGCGCGACGCCGGTGCTCGCGACCTGCGCGGCACTTGGTGCACCAGCGAACGCCATGAAATTGACCGGCAGGGGCGATGCGGCGCAAACGCGTTCCAGCAAGGCGAGATCGGCCAGTCCGGGCACGAAAAAGCCGCTCGCGCCCGCAGCGGCATAGGCGTGCGCCCGCTTGATCGCCAGGTCGACCATATCGGCGTCATGCGTCGCAGCAGGGTTGATCAGGAAAATGTCCGTGCGCGCGTTGATGAAGAATTTCGCGCCGATAGCGGTTCGGATCGCGGCGATACGCGCGGCCTGGTCTGGCAGCGGATGGAGCGTGCGGACCGGCGCGCCGATCACCTGATCCTCCAGATTGCAGCCAATCGCCCCTCTCGCTGCCAGCGCGGCCAGATTGGCCGCTGCCTCCCCGGGGTCCACCGCATAGCCCCCTTCGAAATCGATGCTCACGGGCAGCGCGGTGGCC
The DNA here is from genome assembly GCA_038319335.1 of Sphingomonadales bacterium. Taxonomy (GTDB): domain Bacteria; phylum Pseudomonadota; class Alphaproteobacteria; order Sphingomonadales; family Sphingomonadaceae; genus Sphingomonas. The sequence goes on along the minus strand of JBBQDD010000268.1, from coordinate 273 downwards.
GCGACGATGCGGGCGGCATTATCGATCGCCAGGTCCATCGGCAGCGCCTCTGCATCATGGAAGCCCTGCGCTGCCGCGACGGACCAGCTGCCGGTCGCGATTGCCTTGGCACCGGCACGATCGGCGGCGGCGGCGCTGCCCGCATCCCACACGTTGAACAGGATCAGCGGCGTGCCGGGCACGTGCAATGCGGCAAACGTCGCGAATTTTTCCGACACGGTCACCCCCTGCATCATTGTCCTTGCGTCATTGTCGTCCCGTCAATCAGTGCAC
>JBBQDD010000267.1:0-3630 GCA_038319335.1 Sphingomonadales bacterium | reverse complement strand
GCTTCGGGGCTTTCGCAACCGCCCGCCCTCTCGCTAAGACAAGATATGCGCGGTTGCGCCAATGGGGGGAATGGCATGCCGGGTGGTTTGGTTGCGTTGCTGGATGATATTGCGGCGCTTGCAAAGCTGGCGGCGGCATCGGTTGATGATGTCGCGGCGGCAGCGGGAAAGGCCGGCGTCAAGGCGGCCGGCGTGGTGATCGACGATACCGCCGTCACCCCGGGCTATGTCGTCGGGCTGACGCCGGACCGTGAGCTGCCGATCATCGCCAAAATCGCCTGGGGTTCGGTAAAGAACAAGTTGATCTTCCTGCTGCCGGCCGCGCTGGCGCTCAGCTATTTCGCGCCTTGGGCGATCACCCCCATCCTGATGCTGGGTGGCACCTATCTGTGCTACGAAGGTGGGGAAAAGATCATCGCTGCGCTGACCGGGGTCGATCACGGCGCAGAGGCGACCACCATCACCGATCCGCGCGCGCTGGAGGATCGCCAGGTGAGCGGGGCGATCCGCACAGATCTGATCCTGTCGGCAGAGATCATGGCGATTTCCCTCGCCGGACTTCCGCCGATGGCGATGTGGAGCCAAGCGGCGGTGCTCGCGCTGGTGGGCGTGGGCATCACCATCGCGGTGTACGGCGTGGTCGCCTTCATCGTGAAGATGGATGATATCGGCCTGCACCTGTCAAAGCGCAAACCGGCGTCAGTGCAGGTATTCGGGCGCGGGCTGGTGGCGGGCATGCCGATCCTGTTGCAGGCGCTGTCCACCATCGGCACCGCGGCGATGCTGTGGGTTGGCGGCGGCATTATCGTGCATGGGCTGGAGGTATTTCACCTGGAGACCATCCCGCACTGGATTCACGGCACGGCTCATGCGGCCGCGGAGGCGGTGCCGGTGATCGGCCCCGTGCTCGAATGGCTGGTGGGGGCGATGGGATCGGCAATCATCGGGCTGATCATCGGCGGGGTGATCGTGGGTGCGTTGCACTTCATGCCCCACAAGAAAGCCGCCGCCGCGCATTAAGCCCTGGCCAGCGACTACACGCCGCTGGTGACTGCCCCTTGCGATGCTGATCCGACCAGCCGGGCATATTTGGCGAACGCACCCGTCACGACGCGGGCGGGCAGTGGGGCAAGCTCGCGAGACGCCAGATCGGCATCGGTTGAAATCGTTCGCCCCTCGACATCGATGACGATCCGGTCGCCCGTCCGCAGCCGGCCGATTGGCCCGCCGCGCGCCATTTCCGGCGAGATATGCCCGACCATGAAACCGTATGTTGCGCCGGAAAAGCGCCCGTCCGTCACCAGCGCCACGCTGTCGCCAAGCCCGCGCCCCTGGATGGCCGCCGTGACGCCCAGCATTTCGCGCATCCCCGGCCCGCCGACCGGCCCTTCGCCGCGAATGACCACCACGTCGCCCGGCTCGATCTCGCCCGCCGCCACCGCGGCAAAGGCGGCTTCCTCGCCATCATAGACTTTGGCGGGCCCGGCATGGCTTAATCGTTCATGCCCGGCCAGCTTCACCACACAGCCTTCAGGCGCGATATTGCCATAGAGAATGCCATAGCCGCCGCGCGGTTTCAGCGGATTATCAGCGCTCAAAATCACTTCCTGCCCGGGCGTTTCGGGGGCGTCGCGGAAATGCTCGAACAGGCTTTTGCCGGTCACGGTGGGGGTATCGGTGATCAGCCCGGCCTCCATCAGCCGCCGCCCAAGCAGCGCGGTGCCGCCCGCCGCCGACATGTCGGGGGCCATGAAGCGCCCGCCGGGCTTCAGATCGGCGATCACCGGGGTGGTGCGGGAAATGTCGTCAAACAGGTCGATGGCGAATTCGCTCTCGGCGATCCCCGCCTCGCGCGCGATGGCGAGCAGGTGGAGCACCAGATTGGTTGATCCCGCCGTCGCCGTGCCAGCGACGATCGCGTTTTTCAGGCTGGCGGGGGTGATCAGGCTGCGGGCGTTGCGCCCTGCCGCCACGGCCTCCATCAGCACCCGCCCGGCCTCCATCGCTGTACCGGCCTTGTCCGGGTGCACGGCGGGCACATCGTTCAGCCCGATCGGGGAGAACCCCAGAAAGCTCATCGCGAGCGCCATGGTGTTGGCGGTGAACTGTCCGCCGCACGCCCCCGCGCCGGGGCAGGCGGCTTTTTCCACCGCCAGCAGTTCCGCATCGTTCACCGTGCCCGCGCCGTGCCCGCCAACCGCCTCAAAAACATCCTGAATCGTCAGTGCCTTGCTGCCCAGCTTGCCCGGCATGATCGAACCGCCATACAAAATGACCGATGGAAGATCGAGCCGCGCGGCGGCCATGGCGGCACCCGGTATCGTCTTGTCGCAGCCGACCAGGAACAGCACCGCATCCAGCATATGCCCGCTGACCGCGAGCTCCGCCGAATCGGCGATGCATTCACGGCTCATCAGTGATGCGCGCATCCCGGGCGTGCCCATCGCGATGCCGTCTGTCACGACGATGGTGTTGAAATCCACCGGCGTGCCGCCTGCCGCGATAATGCCGGCACGGGCGTGATCCGCCAGCGCCCGCAAGTGCATGTTGCAAGGTGTTACCGTCGACCACGTGTTGACGATGGCGACCATCGGCTGGGCCATCGCCGCGTCATCACTGCCCGCCGCGCGCAGCATTGCCCGCGCCGGGGCACGCGCTGCCCCTTCCAGCAATTCGCGTGAGGGGCGGGCAGGCGGGGTGATGGGGGAATCAGGCATCATATCGCTTTCAAGGATCGATCGTTGTGACGACACAGACGGGTGTTGTTGAGAAATTTTCCATCGCACCAACCCGTGTCTTGCGCAATATTAGTTTGCTGATAAGGCGCGTCGCACTGGGGAAAACCGCCGTTACGTTCAGCTATCGCAGGTTTGCTTTTGCCCCGATAATGGCATCAAGAGATGCGACCCGGATCAACCAATGTGCAGGCCAACCGCTATGAGCAGATCGTGGAACATTGCAGTGCTGCCCGGCGATGGCATCGGCCCGGAAGTAACGCGCGAGGCGCTGGCGTGCTTGCACATCCTGTCGGAAACCCATGGGTTCGATCTGCGCTTCGCCGAATATGATTTTGGCGGGGTGGCGATTGACGCGCATGGCGATCCGCTGCCTGCCGCAACGCTGGACGCGGCGCGCGCGGCCGATGCAATATTGATGGGCGCGATTGGCGGGCCGCAATGGGCCGGGCTGGCGCAGACGCCGGAGACGGGGCTGTTGCGGTTGCGCAAGGAGCTGGGCCTGTTCGCCAATCTGCGCCCGGCGCGGATGATTGCGGGGATGGAGCATCTGTCGCCGCTAAAGCCTGATCTGGTGGCCGGGATCGACATTCTGGTGGTCCGCGAGCTGACCGGCGGGCTGTATTTCGGCGCGCATGTGCTGGAGGATGATTATGCCAGCGATGTCTGCGCCTATTCGCGCGCAGAGGTGGAGCGGATCGCGCATGTCGCCTTTCGCGCGGCGCAGCGCCGTTCGGGCCGGGTAACGTCCGTCGACAAGGCGAATGTGCTGGCATCGTCGAAACTGTGGCGGCGGATCGTGATCGAGGTGGCGGCGGGCTACCCGGATGTCGCGCTTGATCACCTGTATGTCGATGCAGCGGCAATGGAGCTGATCAAGAACCCAAGGCGGTTC
>JBBQDD010000266.1:0-3632 GCA_038319335.1 Sphingomonadales bacterium | reverse complement strand
ATGTCGCGCTGACCGTTGATAACGCACAAAGCGCCTTCACCAACCTTTATGCTGCGGGCGAGCGTCTCATGGTGCCGGTGGCGCATCATGACGGCAACTTCACCGCCGATGTGGAGACGCTCGACCGGATCGAAGGCGAGGGCCGCGTCGCCTTCCGCTATGCAGAGCCCGTCAACGGCTCTGCGCGTCAGATTGCTGGCGTGCTCAACGCAGGCGGCAACGTGCTGGGCATGATGCCCCACCCCGAACGCTGCATCGAAGCCGCACATGGCGGCGACGACGGGCGGCGGTTGTTTGAGGGGCTGCTGCAGGCCGTTGGCGCCTGACCGAAAGCACAAAGGCTAAGTCGCGCTGAGCAGCGAATTTATCTCTCCCGGCGTCAACGCAGCACCAAGTCCGCTTGACATCAATTCGTCGATTAGCGAATTGTATGAATATGAGCATCAACCGCATATCCGCTGCGCTCTCCTGCCCCAGTCGTCTGTCGATTCTGCAATGGCTCAAGGCGCCGGCGGACCATTTTCCAGCCCAGGTGCATGCCGATATCGTCGATGTCGGCGTTTGCGGGGCGTTTGTGGCGGACAAGCTTGGCGTCTCACCTGCAACGGCTTCCGTCCATTTGCGGATCCTGGTTGACGCCGGGCTGATCGGCGCCACGCGGATCGGTAAATGGACCTACTTCAAACGAAATGACGATGCTTTGCGGGCGTATGCCGCAGCACTTGCCGAACTTTGAGGACGCCAGATGGACGAGCTGACCCTGATCGCCGATGCGGACCTGCGTGGCCGCGCTTATTCAAGCTCGGTCGCAACACGGCCCGTCTATCCCAACGCCGCCGCGATATTGGCGCTGGATGCCTTTAGCGAAGCGCTGCCCGATCGGGGCGCGGATGCCGCAGCAACGCTGGCGATGCTTGATGATATCGGATCTCCAGCGACAATAGTGTCCAATGGCCCCAACTATTTTGGCTTCGTCATCGGCGCATGCCTGCCCAGCGCGGCGGCGGCTGAACGCATGATGCTCGCCTGGGATCAGTGCGCGTCTTCCTTCACCAATTCGCCCGTCGCGGCGACGATTGAAAAAATTGCCGCTGGCTGGGTGCTAGACGTGCTTGATCTGCCGCGCGGCAGTGCGGTTGGTTTCGGCACCAGCGCAACCGCCTGCACCATCGGCTGCCTGACGGCGGCACGCCGCGCACTGCTCGCCCGAAAAGGTTGGGATTTTGATGCCGATGGCTTGATCGGTGCACCCGAAGTGAAGGTGATCGTGTCCGATGTTGTTCACATCACTGTCAAAAAAGCGCTGCGCATGCTCGGCTTCGGCATCAACCGCCTGCTCATCGCGCCAACCGATGGCCATGGCCGGATCGATCCGGATCAGTTGCCGCCAATTGATGACATGACGATACTGTGTCTGCAGGCGGGCGAAGTGAACACGGGCGCGTTCGACCCGTTTGACGTGCTGATCCCATGGGCCAGCGCGGCGGGTGCCTGGGTGCATGTGGACGGCGCGTTTGGGCTATGGGCGCGGGCGTCGACGACGGCGGTGACGCTGACATCCGGCGTGGACCTTGCCGACAGTTGGACAACCGACGGCCATAAATGGCTGAACACGCCCTATGATGGGGCAATGGCAATCTGCCGCGACGCCGATGCCCTGGCGCGCGCAATGAACAGCGATGCGGTGATGCAACGGCTGCAGCCGATGCGCAGAAGAACCTGACGCTTGAATTTTCCCGGCGCGCGCGCGGCATTCCGGTCTGGGCGGCGCTGCGGACGCTGGGCCGCGCTGGCGTGGCAGCGCTGGTTGATGGCCACATTGCCCAGGCAGGCCGCCTCGCTACCGCCTTGCGCGGTGCCGGGTTTGATGTGGTGAACCGGGTGGTGCTGAACCAGGTGCTGGTGCGTGGCGCCACAGACGCGCAAACCGCCGCCATCCGGCTGGCGGTCGAGGAATCGGGCGAGGCCTGGTTCGGCGGGACGATGTGGGAGGGCCGCCCGGCATTCCGGATCAGCATCTCATCATGGCGCACGCGTGACGATGATATTGATGCGCTGGTCGCCCTGCTCGTTAGATGTCGGGACCAAGCCGCCTAGCGGCTGCGCCTCATCCCCCGGCCGCGCGCGGTTCCGTGCGGAATAGCCCGCCATAGCGCGCCAGCAGCAAAATCGCGCTCGGCCAGAACAGCGTGTTCCAGATGTCGTGCCAGTCCCTGGCCAGATCGAGCGCAACACCCCCGACCAGCCGATCGCGAATGTCCCATGCCTCCCCTGCCAAGGCAGCGACCAGCACCACCGTCCAGGGCCGCCATCCCGTTAGCGACCATTTGAACAAAATCGCCGAGCCGAAGAACAGGGTCAGCGCGACATAGACGTGCAGCGCGTCCTTGCTCAGGCCGGTAAGCGCGATCAGCCACAATTTGGCGGCCTGGAGCGCGCTCATGGCTACAGTGCAGCCTTGAAGGGCGTGAAGTTGGTGCCCTCGTCAAACACGTCGATGCCCTCGCGCGCCTTCAGGAAACCGACCACCAGATAGGTCACCGGCGTCAGCAGTACTTCCCAGCTCACCTTCAGCACCCACTGGGTGATCAGCACCTTGATCACAAGATCATTGGTCCAGCCTTCCGCACCCCAAAAGGCGAGCGGGTAAAAGATCAGGCTGTCGACCGCCTGCCCTGCCACCGTCGATCCAATGGTCCGGCTCCACAGCATCTTGCCACCGGTCCACAGCTTCATCCGCGCGAGCACGAACGCATTGACGAATTCCCCGGCCCAAAATGCACAGACGGACGCAAGCACGATGCGCGGCACCTGCCCGAAAATCACTTCATACGCGGCCTGGTTTTTCCAGTCAGGCGCGGGCGGCAGCGCCACCACTACGAACGACATGAACGCCATGAACAGCACCGCCACGGTGCCCGCCCAGATCACCCGCCGCGCGCGGGCATAGCCATACACCTCGGTCAGCACGTCACCGATCACATAGGATATCGGGAAGAACAAAATCCCCGCGCCGAACGGCCAGTATCCGACCCCCGGCAGCCAGATCTGCGCCACCTTCCCCGCGCCAATAACGTTCGACAGCAGGATGATCGCCACGAACGCCGCCATCACGAAATCGAAGTAGCGAAGCTGCCCCCCTGCCAGATCGCTCGCCGACACTGGTTTGATGCTCATCGATTGCCCCTGTTGTTTCGCCTGCGTTTATGATGCCGGTTTCGCCCCCGCGCAATCCGCGCTAACGGCGGTATCGCGTGCGCCCGTAGCTCAGTTGGATAGAGCACGAGACTTCTAATCTTGAGGCCGCAGGTTCGACTCCTGCCGGGCGCGCCAAGCAAAAAAGCTGATAGGGGGCAGGATTATGGCAGGCGCGCTTTCGGGCATTCGGATTATCGAATTTGCCGGCATTGGCCCCGGCCCGTTTTGCGGGATGATGCTGGGCGATCCGCGTGATGCGCTGTCGCGTAACCGCAAATCGGTGCTGATTGACCTGAAATCCGCCGACGGGATTGCCGCTGCCAAGGCGCTGTGCGCGAGCGCCGATGGGCTGATTGAGGGGTTTCGTCCCGGCGTGATGGAGCGGCTGGGGCTGGGGCCCGATGTGCTGATCGCGGAAAATCCCCGGCTCGTTT
>JBBQDD010000265.1:0-3637 GCA_038319335.1 Sphingomonadales bacterium | reverse complement strand
CCGACAGCCCAAGCCGCGCACAGGACACCTGTCATCCGGGCCAAACCCGGTAAAGCCCTCCGCCAGTGCCGCCACTGCCGAATGATAAAAGGGCCGCAGGGGCCGCCGGTGGAGCAGCGATATAGCGCCCGAGCCGAGCGGCAGTGCTGGCTGCGCCTTGAGCAACAGCGTGACTGTTGCCAGCGCGCTGGTCGATCCGCCGATCACCGCAATGCGCGGCGCGCGAATGCCGCGCAGGCGATCGGCCACCATCGCCATTCCGCCCTGTGCGGCGATGGCATCGGACTGCACCAGCCGCTCCCCCGCCAGGTCGACCAGGGGGGCACCGGCAATATGCTGCGCAGCAAGCCGCGCCTCTGGCTGGTGCCCGCCGGTTGCGATCACGATCGTTCGGCTGCGTTGGTCGATGGTCGTGCCGTCCGCCAGTCGACGCGTGCGGACTGTCCAGATGCCGTCGCTGCCAAGCGTCGCGTCAACCGCTTCATGCCCGGTCAGCACCTGTCCGCCATGCGCGGTGACGATATCGCCCAGCCGCGCGCCTGCTGCCCGCAGCAACGGGCCAACCTGCACCAGCGGCACGCCGACGCTGTCGGGATGGGCACGGATCGCCGCCCCGGCGGGGTGGCCCGCCAATGCTGCCAGTTCGCCGTGCACATTGTCCTTCACCGCCGTCAGGAATGTCGTCGCTGTACTGTCAGACGTGATGGCATAGCTGCCCAGCCGCCCGATCCCCAGCGCCACGTCCCGCTCGATCATCACCAGCCCGGATGCTGCCAGCGTGGGCAGCAGGTTGCGCTTGGTGGCCGCCGTCAGCAAGGCGGAGCCTGCCGGGCCACCGCCGATGATCACCACCGACGCAATGGGCGCGGGCGCGACGCGTGCAGCGTAAGCGCGACGTGCCTGGCGGGCGCACACATCGGCAAAGATGCCGGCAATCTCGATCGCGTCGCCCGGCTGCATCGCGTCGGTGATCGGCAGCGAGATGATCCGCGCGCCCACCTTGTCCGCCACTGGCGTGGGGGCGATGACGGCATGCGCCTGGAACAGCGGCTGCTGCGCCAAATGCGGGCTGAAATAGCATCCGGCCCCAACGCCTTGATCGGCCAGCGCGGCAATCACAGCGTCGCGCCGCGGGGCGAGCGCGGGGGGCAGCAACACCGGCATGAACTGCGATGCGCGCCGCTGCCCGCTCACATGCTGCATCGTGAAATCGCGCAGCGTCGATCGGTAGTGCGCCTCGATCGCGGCACGATTGGCGCAGACCGTGTCGATCTCCGCCAGTTTCTCCCGCGCCATCAGCGCCAGTATCTCCGGCAATTTCGCATTGATGCCGGGCAGGGTCGCGCTGCGGGCGCCCTCAAAACCAAAATTCGCCATGGATCGCAGGCGCGCGATCAGGGCCGTGTTGCCGCTATGGATCAGCCCGCCTTCGCCAACCGCAAAGGTTTTGGTGGCGTGCATCGAATGGACGATCGCAAAATCCGCCTGCGCGCCAAAGCCCATGCCGGTTGCGTCAACAGTGCCCAGCGATGCGGCGGCATCGATCACGATCCCCACGCCGTGGCGCTCGCGCAGCCGGGCATAATGATCAAGGTCGATGGCGTTGCCGAAGGTTGCATAGGGCACGATGACGGCAATTCGATCGCCATACTGCGCCAGCAGCGCGGCCTCCGCCTGTGCGCACGCGCCCCAGTGATGCGGGTCGATATCGCAGATCAACGGGGTCAGCCCGGCCCAGATCGCCGCCTGCGCGGTGGCGGCAAAGGTAAGGCTGGGCATCAGCGCCAGCGCGCCGGGCGCGTGGCGGGCACCCGCCGCATCGCGAATCGCGATCATCAGGCCCAAAGTTGCATTGGCAACGCCCAGGCTGTCTCCGTGACCGCCGAACAGCTGATCCGTCACGGCGCGCTCAAATGCGCGAAGTTCGGGGCCGTTATTGCTGAAAACGCCCGATGATTCGATCCGGCGCAGCCCGTCCCCCAGCGCGCTCAGCCGTGGCGGGCGCGGTGCGATTAGCGGAAAATGTCTCGTCATTATCGTCGGCCCGCCCAAGGTTAGGGCATTCACGCTACGCGCACGCCTGCTAAAAACCCGTTACGGTGGCGCGGTGAAGTGCTTCAGGAGAGCAGAATGGCCGATTTTGAAACGATCATGCTGGATGTGGATGGCGGCATCGCGACGATCACGCTCAACCGGCCCGATCGGCTGAATGCGTTTACCGGGCAGATGATGGCTGATCTTATCGCTGCGTTCGACGCGACGGACGGCGATGATGCGGTGCGCGCGGTGATTATCACCGGGGCGGGGCGCGGCTTTTGTGCGGGTGCTGATCTGTCGGCGGGGGATGCCACGTTCGATTATGCGCGGCTGGGTGCCGATGGCCCGGTGGCGGCGGATGGCACGGTGGATTTCAGCCACCGGGCAGTGCGCGATTCGGGCGGGCGGCTGACGCTGCGGATGTTCGATTCGCTGAAACCGGTGATTGGCGCGATCAACGGCCCCGCCGTGGGGATTGGCGCGACGATGCTGCTCCCGATGGATTTTCGGCTGGCGAGCGATGCGGCGCGCTTTGGCTTTGTGTTTGCGCGGCGCGGCATCGTGCCCGAAGCGGCGTCGAGCTGGTTCCTGCCCCGGCTGGTCGGCATTGGCCAGGCGCTAGACTGGTGCTATTCGGGCCGGGTGTTCGACGCGGCGGAGGCGCTGAAGAGCGGGCTGGTGCGATCGGTGCATGCGCCCGCGGATCTGCTGCCCGCCGCGCGCGCGCTGGCGCTGGAACTGACGGCGCACAGCGCGCCGGTATCAGTGGCGATGACGCGGCGGATGATGTGGACGATGCTGGGCGCTGCCCACCCCATGGACGCGCACCGGATCGACAGTCGCGGCGTTTGGGTGCGCGGATCAAGCGCCGATGCGAAGGAAGGCGTGATGTCGTTCCTGGAAAAGCGCGACGCGGTGTTCGGCGACCGTGTTTCTGATCAGTGGCCGCGAGTTGCCGAATGGTTCGACATGCCGGAGTATAAATAAAGGGGTTCGCGCGAAGGGCACGAAGATAGCGAAGAGCGCGAAGCAGAATTTAGCTGTAAAGCGGCCCCATCCTCTTCTTCGCGCTCCTTCTCTTGGCTTCGCGATCTTCGCGCAAAAACATCCCTTCTTTCACAACTGCCGCCGCCGCGAACAATCCTATCGCCCCGACGAACCACCCCCGCGCATCACATAATCGCGCGTTTCATAGGGCGGCTCCAGGCCCTGCACCCATGCCCCGTGCGCGTGGGTGAGCGCGACCAGTTCCATCGGCGTATCGCCCGGCCAGCCCTGTACCCGCACCTCGTGCCGGTGGAGATCGCGATTGGGTTCCATCATCACCCAGCCGATCGGGCGTTCCGGCGTCGCGCGCGCGCCCGCCGCCGCCATCGCACGCTGGATCCGGTCGCGCCCCTCCGTTGGCAGATATTGCCACACCACCGAATGCATCAGCACCCGCATCACGCCGGGTTCCTGCGGCTCGGCCAGCCGGGCCTCCACCCAATCCGCCGCATCGCCCGCCTCCAGCTGAACGCCGTAACGCCGCACCATTGCGATCGCGGTGTCGATCCGCGCCTGCCGCTCCACCGCGTCCACCCACACATAGGCGGCGAGC
>JBBQDD010000264.1:0-3641 GCA_038319335.1 Sphingomonadales bacterium | reverse complement strand
GGGTTGAGCTGGAGGTAGAGGTTGCAGACCCTGCGATGCGACCGTTGATCGAGGCACGGCTGACCGAACTGGGATTCGTGCTGGGATGATTGGCCGTAACGCCGCACGCGTTGCGATGGCGGTAAATGCGGCGTGCCTGCTGGCGTAGGACCGTCGCGAATTTGGCCCGCGAGATCATCCGGTTCGATAGAACGGTGCTGTCGGTCCAATGCGAACCGCTCCCTCAACGATGGACGTCGGCCTGTGAGATTCGCGTTCAACAGGTGAACGACTGCCACGCCGCCAGGGCAGCGGAGCGGCGTGCTTTGAAGGTTTGGCGGTCGACGATGTGGCGTTCGAGGCTGAAATGACTGTGGCTTGGTAATCATCCAGCACCTATTTGGCAGAAGCGCCGCTTTCTGCCGCCGCCGTCGTTCGCCAACCGCTTGCTTTCGCTTTTTCCTCAGCCGCAGCGTCGAACGGGTCACCCGCCATCATTGCCTGAGCTTCGGCCAATAACGCGGCGTCGGCTGATCCGGCCTGTTGATATTCAGCACCGGAGCGAACCGCGCCGCCGCGCGTGGTGCGCAATTGCCATGCATTCTCTTCGCGACACGCAATACCGCTGATCGTTTCGCCGGAAAAGCTGCGGCAGATGTCGCCCTGCGGCGTGCGGAAAGTCGCCAGAATCCGGGTAGCCTTGCCCGTCTGTGCCGATGCCAGCTGGGTATCCAGCGCATCGGCCAGCCCCGCCGATGCCACCAGCACACCGCCCTGTGATTGCACCGGGCCACCCTCGACGTGCTGACTGTTGAGCTGTTGCCCCACCATCACGCCCACCACCAGGCTCGCCGCAATCGCCACGCCGCCCCGCCAGCGCTGCCACACCGGTACTGGCGGCACGGCACGTTGCGCACGCTCAGCGCGCACGCTTGCCAGATTGATCACGGGCGTCGCTTGCACCATCGCGGTCAGCTTGTTCGGCACAGGCTCGTCCATCACCCCGGCAAAGCCATCCGTCAGCATGGCGCGCAGGCGGCGATGATCATCGACTTGCCGGGCGAGCGCAGGGTTCTCGGCAATCGCCCGCTCCACCCGCTTGGCGTCCAGCGGAGACAGTTCGCCATCGGCAAACGCCATCAGCATTTCGGCGTCGACATCGGCGCGCCCGGTCATGCTGCCTCTCCCAATAAGGTCATCAACGCTTCCCGCCCGCGCACCAGCCGCGAGGTCAACGTGCCCATCGGTATCTCCAGCACGGCGGCAGCCTCTTTGTACGCCAGCCCTTCGACCAGCACGAGCGCGATCGCCTCTCGCTGTTCGGGCGGCAATTGGTGCATCGCCCGGGCGACATTGCCCAGCTCGACATTGGCCTCGATTGCCTTGTCGCCAGCATCGCCCACTGACAGCCCGGCTTCTGCATCGACAAACGTCTCGCCGTGGCGGGCGCGGGCGCGGGCGGTGTCTATCCAGGCGTTGCGCATGATCCGGTACATCCAGCTATCCATTCGAGTTCCCGGCTGCCACTGGTCGCGTGCCTTCAGCGCGCGTTCGATGGCGGCCTGACACAGATCGTCAGCATCAGCCGGGCTGCGGGCGAGTGACCGCGCAAAGCGCCGCAAGCGCGGCAGCAATGGCAACAGCTCCTCCTCAAACGTCACGGCGGACAGCAACTCCTTGTGCCTTCACGGTGGATGAAACGAGTGACCCCATCCGTTTCATCCCCTGCATGACATATTTTTGTTGGATGGCTAGGTTGAACCCATGAAGCATTTCGCCGCCCTGCTGCTGATTGCCGCGCCGTTGACGGTGCCCATCATGGCGAGCGCCCAGCTGATTCCGTCGACGCCGCTGAACCAGGGCTTGCCATCCCTGCCTCCGGTGGGGGGCATTGTGCGGGGGGTTGTTGATGATGCGGCGGCGGTGCCGCGTGCGGTAACGCAGCTGGCGACTGACCGGCTGGCGCGGATCGATCAACTGATCCGTGATTACCCCGCTCAGGTGGCGCGCGATGATCATGGTGAGCCGGCCCGCGCGGGCGAAGTTATTGTCGACGATGCCAATGATGTGCTGATCGCTGCCGCCGGTAAAATCGGCTTCACGCTCATTGAACGCAGCATGATTGCGGCGCTTGATATTGGCTATGCCCGGTTTCGCGCGCCCCCCGGTAAATCGCTGCCCGCTGCCATAAAGGCGATGCGCAAACTGGCGGGCAAGCGCACTGTGTCCGACGATCAGGTGCATTTCCAAAGCGGCACAGCGGGTGCCCGCGGCGATATTGGCGGCAGCACTGCATCGGGGGGAACTGCACGAATCGGCATGATTGATGGTAGCCCGGCCGTTGGTGGCACCATCATCAAATCCGGATTTGCGCGCGGTGCGGGGAGCCCCAGCAATCACGGCAGTGCAGTGGCATCGCTGGTGCTGGGCACCCCGCGCATTCACGGCGCAGCGCCCGGCGCACGGCTATGGGCTGCCGATGTCTATGGCACTGATCCGGCGGGCGGCAATGCAACCGCAATTGCGCGCGCCATCGGCTGGCTGACAACCGAACGCGTGCCGGTGACCGTGATCAGCCTGGTCGGGCCCGCCAACCCGCTGCTCGCGCGGGTGATAATGGCGGCGCAGGCCAAGGGCATGATCATCGTGGCGGCGGTGGGAAATGATGGTGCTGCGGCCCCGCCATCCTATCCGGCATCCTATCCCGGCGTCATCGCCGTCACCGGCATTGATGCGCGCAACCGCGTGCTGATTGAGGCGGGACGGGCGCTCCATCTCGATTATGCGGCGCCCGGCGCGGACATGATGGCCAGCGACGCGCGCGGTGGCGCGGTGGCGGTGCGCGGCACATCCTTTGCTGCACCGCTGGTCGCCGCGCGGTTTGCACTGGCCTATCCCAGCCCCGATCCCGCCCTCGTTCGGGCCACGCTTCGCGCGATCAATGGCGAGGCAAAGCGCATGGGGCCACGCTATGGCCAGGGCATTATATGCGGAAATTGCCGGACGCCGGCGCGCTAAATTACTGAAATTCCAGCGTAGAAAAACTTTTCTGCGCTGGCGGGATTAAATCCCCAACCCGATCCGTTCTCCCTTCATGCCACGCTCGCAAGCCGCAGGGCAGCAGTGGCGCTGACGTTTTTTCACTGACGAACTCTACGGGAGAATCATCATGAAGGCTTTTCTGATCAGCAGCGCGGCAATTGCGCTCACGCTTGTTTCGGCACCCGCATCGGCGCAGCTGCTCGGCGGCGGCGGTGGATTGGGTGGCGGCCTTGGCGGCCAAATCGGCGGTGGCCTTGGTGGCGGTTTGGGCAGCGGTCTGGGCAACCCGATCAGCCGTCCGGAACTGCCGCAGCTGCCGACCCGCACCGATCGCAAGATTGATGGATCGGGCCAGGGCACGCTGACCACCAAGGGCGAACGCCGCATCGACACCAAGTCCGGCACTGTATCGGCAAGCCGTTCCATCGATGGGTCGCTGGCAAACACGCTGAACACCAGCGGCAATAACCTGAACGCCAATCAGGCCGGATCGGCCCGGGGTTCGGCCAATGGCAACGCCAATGCCCAGCTGATCGGCACTGATACCGTGCGAACCACCACCGGCCAGGTTGCTGGCACGGCACGGGAACGGGCTGCGATGACCCGCGACACCGCGCTCA
>JBBQDD010000263.1:0-3668 GCA_038319335.1 Sphingomonadales bacterium | reverse complement strand
TGCCGACGTGCGCGGCGCTGCGGATGCGGCCGGGCTGCGGTCCTACAAGCTGTCGGTTTAGAACCACATGACGGCGGGCAACTGGCTGACCGGCATCGTCGCGCTTGGCTTTGCAGCCAGCGGTCTGGCGGCGCAGGTATTTGGCGGTCCCGGCTTGCTGAAATATGTGTTCATGCTCGCCCCGCTCGGCTTTGTGTTCGCGATGAGCTTTGGCCAGGCGCGGATGTCGCAGGGCACGCTGCAGGCGATGTTCTGGGGCTTTGCGGTCGCGATGGGCCTGTCGCTCTCGACGATCTTCCTCCAGTACACCGGTACGTCGATTGCGGGCGCGTTCTTCGCGACGGCGGCCGGCTTTGCGGGTCTCAGCCTGTGGGGCTACACCACGAAGAAGGATCTGTCGGCATTCGGCACCTTCCTGATCATGGGCCTGGTCGGCTTGATCGTCGCCAGCCTGGTGAACCTGTTCCTGCAGTCTGGTCCGCTGTCGCTGGTGATCAGCATGGTCGGCGTGCTGCTGTTCGCAGGCCTTACCGCCTATGACACGCAGAAGGTGAAGAGCATGTACGCACAGGTGGCGGGCACGGAATATGAAGGCCGCACGGTCGTCATGTCGGCGCTGACCTTGTACCTCGACTTCATCAACATGTTCCTGTTCATCCTGCGTCTGTTCGGCAGCAGCCGCAACTAGAGGCTGGTTGATCCTAAAAAACATCGGCCCGGCGGGGAAACTCGCCGGGCCTTTTGTTTGTTCGTCCCGTGCGGGCTGCCACCGGTTCCGCAGCCCCCAGTTTCCAGCCTCCGGCAAATCAGGAATTTCAATGCGCCTCGCGATCGACGTTATGCTGGATTACTGGATTGAGGACGCTGCCGATGTGCTGCTCCAGATTGAGGTTGCGGCAATGCCCGACCAGAAACTGGACGTGCAGGATTTGCGCGTATGGACGGATTCACCGCTGTTCGCCGTGGTGGGCGAGGATGGGATTGGCCAGCGCTGCATGACGCGGGGCAGTGGCAGTTTTCGCGCTGAATATCATGCAGAGGTGACGATCGATCGGCCGGCAGTGGATATCGCGTCGCTCGCCGCCGCGCCGCCGCGCGCCTTGCCGGGGGAGGTGATCGGCTATCTGCTGCCAAGCCGGTATTGCGAATCGGACCGGTTCGAAGGCTTCGTCCATGCCGAGTTTGTCGGGCTGGAAGGCGGGGCGCTGGCGGCTGCCATACGCGACTGGGTGCACCACAATCTGCGCTATGAATGCGGCACCAGCAGCGGCGTGACGACCGCGATGATGACCTTTGCCGACCGGCGCGGCGTGTGCCGCGATTACGCGCATCTGCTGTGCGCGCTGGCGCGGGCGGGCGGCATTCCGGCGCGCTGCGTCTCCGCCTATGCGCCGGACGTGGAACCGCAGGATTTCCACGCGGTGTGCGAAGTGTGGCTGGCCGATGGCTGGCACCTGATGGACGCGACGGGCATGGCCGGATGCAATGATCTGGCCCGGGTGGCGGTGGGGCGCGACGCCACCGACATCGCGTTCATGACGGTGTTCGGCCGCACCGTGCTGAACGATCAGCAGGTGCAGGTGCGGCTGGCATAGGAACAGCCTGCCCCCCCGAACGTTGGTGCCCGGTGATGATCTGCCGATGATTTACCAATGTTTTGGGAGACCGATGATGACCGATACGCCAACGCGCCCGCAGGATCAGCCAGCCACGCCGGGTGAATCGCCAGCCGATATTCCCGGTAACATCCCCGCCGACGCGCCGGTTGAAACGCCGACGGACACCCCGCCGGGCACGCCCGCCGATGATCGTGCGCCTGCCTGCGATCCACAGCAGCAGGCCGGGCAGGACGAATCGATCATGGAACGGCTGGCGCGCGATCCGGCATCGCCGCATGCCAAGCTGGACCGGGCGCTGGATGAATCGATGGATGCATCCGATCCGCCATCGCATATGCCCCCGGGTGACAACACCGCGCCTGCGCCGTCCTCGGGCTATGATGAAGAGGCAGAGGCCGCGCTTCGTCGCAAATAATACAGCCGGATGTTGCATTGCGAAAACTTCTTGCCGAATATCATCCGGCGGCATTCATAAAGATGCTGTTAACCATGTTGGCGCATATTTGGTGTGGATGAAGCAATCTAGGGCAGGATAGGGCGATGAGCGCACGGATGAAGCCAGCTGCTGGTGCCATGGCATTGGCCGAGATGAAGGAGTTTGCCGGGTTCAGCGCGGCAACGCAGCGCTATATCCGCCGTTCGCTGGACATCGGGCTTGATCGCGACGACGCGCTGGAACGCTGGTCGCGCGACGTGGTGGAGGCAGCGAGCATCCGTGCGCAATCCCGGCTATATGATCGGCTGCCCGATATTCGCGCGATGATTCCCGACGATAGTGGCCTCGAATCGGTCGAACAGTTTCTGGGGCCATTGGTGACGATCAGCGCATTCGACCTGGGGCAGGGGCGGCTGACGGGGTTTGCGCCCTATCGTTTCCTGTACGAACGCCTGATCGGGGCGCAGATCAGGCCGTGGTTGCCGGGCGCTTTCTGCGCGGCGGCGGCACTGCCCAACCTCCACCCCGAAATGCGCCGCCAGCTGCTGCAATCGATCAGCGAAGCAGCGGCGACCGCATCGGGCTGGTCGAACCGCCAGCCATCATTCTTCCCGCACTGGGTGGAAAAAGTGGACGCCGCTGCGCTGCCGGGGTGAGTGGGTGAGGGCAGGATTGCGGGGCACCTAGCCGCCAGCCGTTTGCCCTGAGCTCGTCGAAGGGCTGCTTTTTTCTTCGTGCCTCACCCAATGCGGCCCGAAGAACCAGGCAGGGCTTCGACAGGCTCAGCCCGAACGGAAATGTGTCGTTCTGGGTTACTGCTCGACGCTGCCCAATGTTCGCCGTTCATCCAGCCCATTCAACCGCGCATCGCGCCTGACATTGGCTCAGTCGTGACCGGGTAGCCAATCCCCTCCGGGATACACAGCAACGTCTCATCGCCGCGCTGCTCGACCCAGGGGGTGACGGTGGTGACGGGATGGGAGCGGGCATGGTCGGCGGCTTGCGCAAAGCTGCCGAACTGCGCCAGCCGCTCCAGATTGCGGCGGGTGGGAAAGATGATCGTCGCGCGCCCGGCATCGGCTTCGTCGATCACGCCCTGTGCGCTCATCCAGAACACGCGGCTATTCTCTGTCGCATCGACGATCGGATCAGGCGCGCCACCTGGCAAGGCGGCCAGGAAGAACAATGTGTCGAATATCCGCATATGGGCATGGGCGGGCAGCCAGCGTGCAAACGGCACCAGCGCGGCGGGATCAAGCGCCAGCCCAAGCCCCGTCAGCAGGGCACCGAACGGTTCCCCCGCATGCAGCCCGTCGCGCAGCACGGCCAGTTGCGCGGCACTGGGCATTGGCGTCAGGCCAACCGCGATGCCCGCTTCCTCAATCGTTTCACGAATGGCGGCGATCCGCGCAGGGCCATGATCGTCATCACCGAAATGGATCGCCGCCAGCGCGTAATCCTCCGGATCGATGCGCCCGCCGGGAAACACCAGCGCGCCGCCTGCGAACACCATCGCCCGTGCCCGCTCGACGATCAGCAGGTCGGGCGGGCCATCCGCGCGGTCGCGGAACAGCACCAGGGTGGCGGCAGGAATCGCCGGGGTCGGCTGGGTA